>JBKJNV010000466.1:0-3723 GCA_046593435.1 Roseomonas sp. | reverse complement strand
CCTGGCCGAGATCGGCGCCATCCTGACGACCGAGGCGCTGCGCGCCCTCCCGGAGACCATGCGCCCGGTGACAACCCCGCTGGAGACCGTGGCGCATCCGGTGCTGGCCGCGCCGCCGCCGGCGCTGGTGGAGGAGCTGCGCGCCGGCCTCGGGCTGCTCGAAGGCGCGAGGCGGGTGCTGCCGGAGGCGCCGATCGGCCATATCGGCCTGGTCCGCGACGAGACGACCTTGCAGCCGTCGGGCTACCTCCAGCGCCTGCCGCCCGGACTTGCCGCCCGCGGCGCCTTGCTGCTGGACCCGATGCTGGCCACCGGCGGCTCGGCCATCGTGGCGGTGGACCAGCTCAAGGCGGCCGGTTGCGCCCGCATCCATTTTCTATGCGTCGTCGCCGCACCTGAGGGCGTGGCGCGCCTGGTCGCAGCCCACCCGGACGTGCCCATCCTGGCCGCTGCGCTTGACCGGGAACTGGATGCGCGCGGCTACATCCTGCCGGGCTTGGGCGATGCCGGGGATCGCTGCTTCGGCACCGAAGAGTAGCGGCCCTGTCTCAGGCCGGGGCGGCCGCTGCACCCATCGGCTGCGACGCTGCGCGCACCACCCGCGCCATCGAAAGCCACAGCAGCAGCGCCGGGCTGGCAAGTGATGCTTGTTTCGGCTGGCGGCATGTGGCGACCAGGCACGGTGGGGCGCACCACGTCCGGACCTCAGGTGTTTCGCCACCGGATCACCCGGCCGAAAGCCGGTCCATGGTGATGTCATGGTCGAACAGCCGCAGCAGCAGCTGCGCCGCCTGCCCTCGTGGCGATTGCAGCGCCGGATCCTGGTGCAGCAGGTGCTGCGCATCGCGATGTGCGGTTTGCACCAGGCCCGCGTATTCCTCGGCATCCTCGCTGCCCAGCAGCCTTGCACCCGGGTGCCCCGCCTGTCGCGCGCCCAACGCCTCGCCGCCACCGCGGGTGCGCAGATCCTCCTCCGCGATCACGAAGCCATCCTCGGTGTCGCGCAGGATCGCGAGGCGCTTGCGCTCCCCCTGCGAAAGCCCCGCCGAGTGCAGCAGCAGGCAGGAGGACCGCGCCGCACCACGCCCGACGCGGCCACGCAGCTGGTGCAGGGCAGCGAGCCCGAAGCGCTCGGCCTGCTCGATGATCATGATGCTCGCCTCGGGCACGTCCACGCCCACCTCGACGACTGTGGTCGCGACCAGGATGCGCGTCTTGCCGGCCGCGAAATCGGCCAGCGCCGCCTCGCGCGGGCCGAGGTCGAGAAGGCCATGCGCGAGGCCGACCAGACCCGGGAACCGCTGCGCAAGCTCCGCGAAGCGGTCCTCGGCCGCGACGGAATCATCGCGTTCGGAGCCCGCGATGGCGCGCACCACCCAATAGGCGCGCTCGCCGCGCGTGATCGCCTCGCCGAGGCGGGCCAGCACCTCCGCATGGCGTTCGCGTGAGACCAGGCGCGTCGCGATGGGCTGCCGCCCGGCGGGCTTTTCTGTCAGGCGAGACACATCCATCTCGCCCCATTGCGAGAGCTGAAGCGTGCGCGGGATGGGCGTGGCGGTCATCACCAGCGTATCCGGCGCCTCGCCCTTTCCCGCGAGGTCGCGGCGCTGCTCGATGCCGAAGCGGTGCTGCTCATCGATCACCGCGAGGCCGAGGTCGCGGAAGGTCACGCCCTTCTGGAACAGCGCATGGGTGCCGACCACGATGGGGATCGAGCCATCCGCGAGGCCCTTGAGCGTGCGCCGGCGCTCGGCGGTCTTGAGCGATCCGGCCAGGAGTGCGACGGGCAGCGGTGCGCACAGCGCGGTCAGCGTGCGCAGGTGCTGGCGGGCAAGCAGTTCAGTGGGTGCCATGAGTGCGGCCTGGGCGCCGGCCTCCACCGCGCGCAGCATCGCCATGGCCGCGACCAGCGTCTTGCCCGACCCGACATCGCCCTGCAGCAGCCGCAGCATCCGCCGTGGTGCCGCAAGGTCCGCATCGATTTCCGCGATGGCGCGGGTCTGGGACGCGGTGGGCCGATGCCCGAAGGCGGCGAGTGCGGCGGCCTGCAGGCGGCCATCGCCGCGCAGCGCGCGTCCCGGCCGGGCGCGATTGCGCAGGCGGACGAGGCCGACCGCAAGCTGGTGCGCGAAGACCTCATCATAAGCGAGGCGGCGTCGCGGCTTCGGACCCGGCTCGCCGGTGGGCGCGTGCAGCATCCGCAGCGCGTCTGTGAATGCAGGCCAGCCATGCTGCGCGAGCAGGGCGGCATTGTGCCATTCGGGCAGCGCCGGCAGGGCGCGCAGCGCCTCGCCCACCGCACGAAAAACCGGCTGCCAGGTGAGCCCGGCGGTGAGCGGCCAGACCGGCTGGTATTCGGGGATGGTGGCGGGCGGTTCGACCAGCGGGTCGGGGTCCAGCTCCAGCGACCAGCGATCGGCGAAGGCGCGCAACCGCCCGGCGACGCGCCGCGGCTCCCCCACCGGAAGCCGCCGCGCGAGCGCGCTGCCCGCCCAAGTGGCGCGGGAGAATGAGATGATGTCGAGGACCTGGCCGCCGCACCGCGCGGGGATGCGCCATGGCCCGTTGCGCGTGCGCGCCGGCTCACCCTGCGGGGTCAGCGCCAGCGTCACCTCCGCGCCCTCGGTCGCGGTCGCCAGCGACTCGAGCACGGGGCGGTGCAGCACGCGTTCGGGCAGGTGCAGCAGCAGGTCCAGCACGCGCCCGCCACCCGCCGCCTTGGCGAGCAGTTCCGCCTTCTTGATGCCCGCAAGCCCTGCAATCGGGGCGAGCAAGGCGGTGAGAGGATCCGTCATCGGGCTGACAGCATGCGCATGGGGGCCTATATGCCAGCGCCTAAGGGAATAGCCGAGCATGAGTGACACAGACGAGACCCGCCGACGCCGCGTGCTGTTCCGGGCGAACCATCGCGGCACGAAGGAGACCGACCTGATGATCGGCGGTTTCGTCGCACGCCACATCGCGAGCTTCACGCCCGACGAGCTCACCCAGGTGGAAGCGGTGATGGAATTGCTCGACGTGGACCTGGCCGACTGGCTGTCCGGCCGGCGCCCGGTCCCGCCCGAGGTCGAATCGCCGATGCTCCGCCGCATGGTCGATGACATCGCCGGGGCCGCGCGCTGATGCCATCGCTGCCCGTCCACGGCGCACCCGAAGGCTATGATGCGCTGCTGCTCGCGCGGCGGCGGGCGGAATTCGAAGGCCCCGTGGTCCATGCCTGCCGCGACGATGCGCGCATGGCGCGGATGGCCGACGCCCTGGCCTTCTTCGCGCCCGAAGTGGAGGTCATCCGCTTCCCCGCCTGGGATTGCCTTCCCTATGACCGCGTCTCGCCCAACCCCGAAATCGTCGCCGAGCGCGTCGCCGCGCTGACCCGGCTGCTCGAAGCGCCCAGCGGGCCACGCATCCTGCTCACCACCGTCAATGCGCTGGTGCAGAAGGTCCCGCCTCGGTCCGCCTTCTCGGGTGCGACGATGAAGATCCTGCCCGGCGCGCGGGTGCCGCCCGAAACGCTCGCGCGGTTTCTCGAATCCAATGGCTATGGCCGTACCGGCACGGTGATGGAACATGGCGAGTTCGCCGTGCGGGGCGGCATCTTCGATGTCTTCCCCGCCGGCCGCACCGAACCCGTGCGCATCGATTTCTTCGGCGACGAGGTCGAGAGCCTGCGCCGCTTCGACACCGGCACCCAGCGCAGCGGCGGCAAGGTCGAGAGCCTGATCC
>JBKJNV010000356.1:0-3476 GCA_046593435.1 Roseomonas sp. | reverse complement strand
ACCTTTTGCCGCGCAGGTGCTGGGCGATCTTGGCGCGAACGTGATGAAGATCGAGAAGCCCGGCGGCGACGATGCGCGGCGCTGGGGCCCGCCCTTCTGGGAGGGTGAGAGCGCGATCTTCCAGACGCTGAACCGCAACAAGGGCTCCGCCGCGCTTGACCTGCGCGACCCGGAACAGCGCGCGGCGTTGCGCGCCTTCATCATCGATGAGTGCGACGTGGTGCTGCAGAACATGCGCCCCGGCCAGGTCGAGGAGTTGGGCATTGACGGGGCTGCGCTGGTGGCAGCGAAGCCGGGGCTGATCTACTGCAATCTGGGTGCCTTCGGGGGCGTGGGTCCGCTGGCGGATCGTCCTGGCTATGACCCGCTGATGCAGGCGTTCGGCGGCATGATGAGCGTGACCGGCGAGGAGGGGCGGCCACCCGTTCGCGTGGGTGTTTCCATCGTGGATATGGGCACCGGGCTGTGGGCGGTGATCGGCATTCTCGCCGCGCTGCGGCGGCGGGCGGAGACCGGGCAGGGCAGCATTGTGGACGTGTCCCTGTTCGAGACGGCGGCGGCGTGGATGAGCGTGCCGGCGGCGCAATACCTCGCGGGCGGGGTGCTACCGGAGCGCAAGGGGTCTGGGGCGCAGGGCATCGTGCCGTATCGTGCGTACCGGACCGCCGATGGCGATCTGGTTGTCGCGGCCGGGAATGACGCGCTGTTCGGCCGGCTGTGCCGGGCGCTCGGGCGGCAGGAATGGCTCACCGATCCACGCTTTGGCAGCAACCCGGACCGCGTCGCGCATGAGGCGCTGCTGTATGGGATGATCGAGGCCGAGATGCTCGCGCGGAGCAATGCCGGATGGACCGCGATTTTCGAAGCCGCGGGCCTGCCCTGCGCGCCGGCGCAGAATGTGGCGCAGATGCTGGCGCATCCGCAGACCGAGGCGCTCGGGCTGCTGCAGGCAATGCCGGACTCCGATGTGCGCGCGATCGGCCTGCCACTGCGCTTTGACGGCGTGCGGCCGGAACCTCGCGCAAAGCCACCCGCCCTTGGCGCCGATACGGCGCGCATTACGAAGGCCAAGCCATGATTTATGAAACCCTCGCCCTTGAGACGCCCGAGCCGCACATCCTGGTGGTGCGGCTGAATCGCCCGGCCTCGGCCAATGCGTTGAACACCCAGATGGGGCGTGATTTACTCGCCTGCTGGACCGCGCTGACCGAGGACCCGGGGCAGACGCGCTGCGTGGTGTTCACCGCGGCGGGGGACAAGATTTTCTGCGCAGGCGGCGACCTGAAAGAGCGCAACGGCATGAGCGACGATGCCTGGCAGCGCCAGCACGAGATCTTCGAGCGCAGCTACTGGGCGCTGATGGATTGCCCCATCCCGGTGATCGCGGCGGTGAACGGTCATGCCTATGCGGGCGGGTTGGAAATGGCACTGGCCTGCGACTTTGCCTATGGCAGCGCGGCGGCGCGGTTTGCGCTGACGGAAGTGACGCTAGGCATCATGCCGGGCGCGGGGGGGACGCAGAACCTGCCGCGCGCGGTGGGTGAGCGGCGCGCGAAGGAGATCATCCTGACCGGCAAGCCGTTCAGTGCGCAGCAGGCGGCGGAATGGGGCATTCTCAACAAGGTGCTGCCGCCCGAGGAAGTCTTTCCGGCCGCGATGGAGACGGCGCGCACGATCGCGGGCAATGCGCCGCTGAGCGTGCGGCAGGCGAAGAAGTCCATCCATTATGGCGGCCAGATGGATTTGCGCACCGGCTTCCGCTTCGAAATCGAGGCGTATAATCGCCTGGTCGGCACCGAGGACCGGATTGAGGGTGTGAAAAGCTTCAACGAGAAGCGCAAGCCGGTGTTCAAGGGGCGCTGAGACCATGGCCGACCATCCCGAAATCCGCGACGCCATCCGCCGCATCTGCGCTGGCTACCCCGGCGCCTATTGGCGCGACCTGGAAGCGCGCGAGGCCTACCCGACGGAGTTCGTCCAGGCGCTGACGCAATCAGGGTTTTTGGGTGCGCTCATCCCGGAGGAGTACGGCGGCGCGGGGCTGCCGCTGCGCGCGGCGTCGGTGATCCTTGAGGAGATTCATGCCAGCGGCTGCAATGCGGGCGCCTGCCACGCGCAGATGTACATCATGGGCACGCTGCTGCGGCACGGGTCGGAAGATCAGAAGCGGCGCTACCTGCCGGGCATCGCCAATGGTGCGCTGCGGCTTCAGGCTTTTGGCGTGACGGAGCCGACGAGTGGAACCGACACGACAAAGCTGAAAACCCGCGCGGTGCGCGACGGCGACGGCTATGTGGTGAACGGCCAGAAGGTGTGGACCAGCCGCGCGCTGCATTCGGATTTGATGCTGCTGCTCGCGCGCACCACGCCGCTGGACCAGGTGGCGAAGAAGACCGATGGGTTGTCGGTGTTCCTGATCGATATTCGCGAAAGCCTCGGCCAGGGGATGACCATTCGCCCGCTCAAGGCGATGATCAACCACAACACGACCGAGGTGTTTTTTGACAACCTCCGCATCCCCGCCGACAGCCTGATCGGGCAGGAGGGGCGCGGGTTTCGCTACATCCTCGACGGCATGAATGCCGAACGCATCCTGGTCGCGGCCGAGGGCATCGGCGATGCGCGCTGGTTCGTGAAGACGGCGACTGAATACGCGAAGTCGCGTATCGTGTTCGACCGGCCGATCGGCCAGAACCAGGGCATCCAGTTCCCCATCGCGCGCGCGCATATCCAGACCGAGGCCGCCGACCTGATGGTGCAGAAGGCGGCCGCGATGTTCGATGCCGGCGAGCCGTGCGGACCCGAGGCCAATTGGTGCAAGATGCTCGCGAGCGAAGCCTCATGGGCGGCCGCCGAGATCTGCCTGCAGACCCATGGCGGCTTCGGTTATGCACGCGAATACGATGTGGAACGCAAATGGCGGGAAACGCGGCTGCTGCAGATAGCACCCGTCTCGACCAACATGATCCTGTCCTACACCGGCGAGCATGTGCTCGGCTTACCGCGCAGCTATTAGGGAGAACGCAGATGGGCCTCACGCAGGATATTGGTGCCTATATCGCGGCCGGGCCGGGTGCGATCCCCGAGGAAGCCGCGGCGGTCATCCGCTCGGGCTTCATCGACACCATCGGCACCATGATCGCAGGGCGCGAGGAAGATGCGGTGCGCCTGCTCGCGGCCCAGATCGCGGAGCGGCGGAGTGCGGCGGAGGAGGCCACCTTCCTGCTGGGTCCGCAGCGTGGCTATAGCGCCGATGCGGCGCTGCTGAACGGCACCGCGGCGCATGCGCTCGACTATGATGACGTTGCCATTGGCGGGCATCCCTCCACCGTGCTGGTACCCGCGATCCTAGCCGAAGGCGAGCGGCTGGGGGTAGATGGCGCCGCTGCCATCCGCGCCTACCTGGTGGGCTACGAGGTATGGGCGGAATTGATCGCGCGCGAGCCGGACCCGCATCACCGCAAGGGCTGGCACCC
>JBKJNV010000347.1:0-5583 GCA_046593435.1 Roseomonas sp. | reverse complement strand
CCGCACGATCATCGGATGCAAGCCAGGCCTCGACCTGCATCCAGTTCATCTCGGCGATTTTCATGACGGGCGCCTCAACGCGCCACGGGCACGATATCCATCGCCAGCGTGTCTTCATCGGCGCGGGCGCGGACCAGGTTCACGCGGTCCCGCCGCATCGCCCAGGCCGAGGTGATGGAGGTCAGCGGCAGGGAGACGCGCAGCGCATTGAACCGCGCGCCGACCTGCTGGAGCAGTTGCTCGCGCTTCGCAGTGTCGAGTTCGACGGCGGCCTGCTGGATCAGGCTGTCCAGCTCCGCATCGGAGAATCCGCGCCAGTTGAACGCGCCCAGGCGCAGGCCCGGGTTGTTGGTGTGACCGACGGAGGAATAGGTGTAGTGCGCCTCGCCCGTCAGCGTGCCCCAGCCCGACATCACGGCCGAAAGGTCGCCACGGGTGCGGGCGGGGAACAGCACGGCCGCGGGCTGGCCGGCGGCCTGCACCTCGATCCCGATGCGCGCCAGCATCTGCGCCATAGCCGTGCCCACGCCACGGTCACCGGGCAGGCGGTCATTGGTGAAGTTCAGCGTGAAGCGGAAACCGTTGGGCAGCCCGGCCTCGGTGAGCAGCGCGCGCGCGCGAACCAGGTTGGGCGTCGGCACCGCGAGTGCCGGGTTGAAGCCGAATATGCGCGGCGTGACCATCTGGCCCTGCGGCGTGCCCAGGCCCTCCATCGCGACCTCGGCCAGCACGCGGCGGTCCAGGGCGAGGTCCACCGCCTCACGCACGCGGGGATCGCGGAACGGGTTCTGCGGCAGGCGCGACCCATCGCGCGCGCTGACCTGCGGCGTCGGTTCGCGGAAGTCGAACTCCATGTTGAAGACATAGACCGTATCGGCCTTGATCACGCGCAGCGTCGCGTCGCGCTCCATTGTCGCCACGTCGGCGGCGGGGACGCGGACGATCATATCCACCTGGCCGGTGCGCAGCTGCGCGACGCGGGCCGCGTCATTGGGGATTTCGCGGCGCACATGGCGCGCCCAGGGCTGACGGCCACCCCAATAGCCGTCGTTGCGTTCCAGGATCAGCTGTTCGCGCGGGGTCCAGGAGACGAAGCGATAGGGACCGGTGCCGATGGCCGCGCGGCCCGCGTTGAAGGCCTCGTTGCTGTCCTGCGGCGTCAGCCCCGCCGTCGCGCGGGCCGAGGTGATGAACAGGCGGATGAAATCATTGGGCAGCGTCGGCGCCGGGCCATCGGTGATGATGCGGATGGTGAGTGGATCGACGATCTGCACACCCTGCACGCGGCGGACGTAGATGCGGGTGGGGTTGGGGCCGGACAGCGCCTGCATGCGCCGGATCGACGCCGCGACATCCTCCGCCGTGAAGGGTGAGCCGTCGTGGAAGGTGACGCCCGCGCGCAGCTTGAACTCCCAGGTTGTCGCATCGACCGCGCGCCAGCTTTCCGCGAGGCCCGGCTCCAGCTGGAGCTGATCGCCGGACCAGACCAGCGTGTCGAAGATGTGCTTCAGCGCCTCGGCCTGGGTGCCGGTCGCGGTGAAATGTGGATCGATCGATTCAGGACCCGCGCGGACGCCGAGCGTCAGGGTCTGCGCCTGGGGTGCGGTACTGATCATGGCCAGGACGGCTGCGAGAAGGAGGGGCTTGTGGTGCAATGTCATGGTGCGTTGTCCCGGCTGCGAAATTCGATCACATGCTAGGTACGGCAGGCTTCTCCTGTCCATGGCCCTGATAGGACGTGCATGCCCGGCTATATCATCCAACGCCTGCTGCAGGCCGCGCTCGTCATGCTGGCCATGTCGGCCCTGGTCTTCGCGGGCGTGCACGCCATCGGCAATCCGATCGACCTGCTGATCTCGCCCGATGCGACGCAGGACATCCGCGCCGCCGCGATTGCCCATTACGGGCTGGACCAACCCCTGTGGCGGCAATACCTGGCCTTTCTGGGCCGGCTGCTGAGCGGGGATCTTGGGCGCTCGCTGGTCTTCAACATCCCGGTGACAGAGCTTGTCTTCAGCCGCTTGCCAGCAACGCTGGAACTGGCGCTCTCGGCTGTACTGATCGGTGCGCTTGTCGGCGTGCCGCTGGGCATCTGGGCGGGCTACCGGCCGGAGAGTGCCGTCTCGCGTGCGATCATGGCCATCTCGGTGCTGGGGTTTTCGGTGCCGACCTTCTGGGTCGGGCTGATCCTCATCCTCACCTTCGCGGTCAATCTCGGCTGGCTGCCCGCCGGCAGCCGCGGCCCGACGGTGGAGGTCTTCGGCATCGGCTGGTCCTTCCTGACCCTGGAGGGCTTGAGCTTCATGCTGCTTCCGGTGCTGAACCTGTCGCTGTTCAAGCTCGCGCTGATGATCCGCCTCGCGCGGGCCGGCACGCGCGAAGTGATGCTGAGCGACACGGTGAAGTTCGCCCGCGCCGCCGGTCTCTCGGAATTCACTATCCTGCGGCATCATGTGCTGCGGCTGATCTCCATCCCGCTTGTCACGGTGTTCGGTCTGGAGTTTGGATCGACGCTGGCCTTCGCTGTGGTCACGGAGACGATCTTTTCCTGGCCCGGGGTGGGCAAGCTCATCATCGATTCCATCACATCGCTCGATCGACCGGTGATGGTGGGCTACCTGGTTCTGGTTGCCTTCCTGTTCGTCGCGCTCAACCTCGTCGTCGATCTTTCCTATGCGTTGCTGGACCCCAGGCTTCGGCGCGGGAGAGGCGCGGCATGAGGCGTTTCTGGGAACAGTATGCCGAGAACCGGGTGGCGCTGTGCGCGCTGATCATCGTCGTCGTGATCGTCGCGGCGGCGCTGCTGGCACCCTGGATCGCGCCGCAGGATCCTTTCGACCTGGCCGCGCTCGACCTCGGTGATGCGCGGCGCCCGCCGGGCACGGTGGGTTCCAGCGGCATGACCCATTGGCTCGGCACCGATGCGCAGGGGCGCGACCTGTTCTCGGCTATTTTGTTCGGCCTGCGGATCTCCCTGGAAATGGGCGTGGCGGCGGGGGCCGTCGCACTCACCATCGGGGTCACGCTGGGCATCCTGGCCGCGCATGCGGGCGGATGGATCGAGAATGCGGTGATGCGCGTGATCGACCTGCAACTGGCCTTCCCGCCCATTCTTCTCGCGCTGGTGCTGGTGGCCGTTCTGGGTCAGGGGAAGGTGCCGCTGATCGTGGCACTGGTGACCGCGCAATACGCTTATTTCGCGCGCACCGCCTATGGGGCGGCCGCCGCCGAGCGCCAGAAGGAGTATGTGGAGGCGGCGCGTGCGACGCCGCTTTCCCCGGCCCGCGTCGTGTTCAGCCATATCCTGCCCAATTGCCTCCCCCCCCTGATGGTGGTGGCGACGGTGCAGGTGGCCAATGCGATTGCCCTGGAAGCGACGCTGTCCTTCCTCGGGCTTGGCTTGCCGCCGACCGAACCCTCGCTGGGGATGCTCATCGCCAATGGCTTTCCTTACATGATGAGCGGGCGTAGCTGGATCTCGGTCTATCCCGGCGTGGCGCTGATCATCCTGATCGTCGCGATCAACCTGGTCGGCGACCAGCTGCGCGATCAGTTCAATCCGCGGCTCAGCCGATGACGCTCCTGGAGGTGCGCGACCTGCGCACGCATTTCCTGACGCGCGCAGGTGCTGTGAAGGCGGTGGACGGCGTCTCGTTCGCGCTGGAGCGCGGCGAGATCCTGGGGCTTGTCGGTGAAAGCGGGTCGGGCAAGTCGGTCACGGGCTTTTCGCTGATCGGCCTGGTTGATCCGCCCGGTCGCGTGGTCGGCGGCAGCATCCGCTTCGATGGGCAGGAGCTGGTGGGGCTGGCTGCCCCACGCATGCGCGCACTTCGCGGCCGCCGCATCGCGATGGTCTTCCAGGACCCGGGTGCGACTCTGAACCCCGTCCTGACCATCGGCCAGCAGATGGTACTGGCGGTGCAGGCGCATCGGCGCCTTTCTGAGCGCGATGCGCGCGCGCTGGCGACCGAACGCCTGACGCGGCTCGGCATCCCAGAGGCCCCGGCGCGGCTCGATGCCTATCCTCATGAATTCTCCGGCGGCATGCGCCAGCGGGTCGCCATCGCCATGGCGCTGCTGCATGAGCCCGACCTCATCATCGCCGATGAGCCGACGACGGCGCTGGATGTCTCGATCCAGGCGCAGATCCTGGTTGAGATGCGGGCACTCGCACGTGAAAGCGGGACGGCGCTGATCTGGATTTCGCACGACCTCGCGGCGGTGGCGGCCGTCGCTGACCGCATCATGGTGATGTATGCCGGCCGCATTGTGGAGACAGGCCCCGTGCGGGCCACACTGGCCGCACCGCGCCACCCCTATACGCGCGGGCTGCTGGACAGCCTGCCCGCCACCGCCGAGCCAGGCGCGCGGCTGCGGCAGATCCCCGGTAATACGCCCGCTCTGCTCTCGTTGCCGCCGGGCTGCCCCTTCGCGCCGCGCTGCGGTTACGCGGACGCGGCCTGCGGGATCGACCCGCCCGTCATCGACCAGGTTGGCCGCCTGGTCCGATGCCATCACCCGCTGGAGGCCGCGCCATGACGGCGCTGCTGGTCGCCGAATCCGTCACCCGTCGCTTCGTGCGTCACCGGTCGCTGGGGGACCGCATCGCCGCCGCCTTCGGCGCCGCGTCCGATGGACGCGCGGTGCAGGCCGTGACGGATGTCTGCCTCAGCCTGAGCCAGGGCGAAACGCTTGGCCTGGTGGGTGAGAGCGGCTGCGGGAAATCCACGCTCGGCCGCATCCTTGCCGGCATCATGGCGCCGTCTTCAGGCCGCGTTCTGCTCGATGGCGCGCCACCGATGCAGGCTGGCCGTAAGATCACAACCCGCATTCAGACCGTGTTCCAGGACCCCTTCGCGTCGCTGAACCCGCGCAAGCGCATCGGCGACAGCATCGCCGAAGGCCCCATTGCGCATGGTATTGTCACGCGCGCAGCCAGTGGTGCGCTGGTTGCCGATTGGCTGGCGCGGGTTGGTCTCGACCCCGACGTGGTGCAGCGTTTCCCGCACCAGTTCTCCGGTGGGCAGCGGCAGCGCGTCGCCATCGCCCGCGCTTTGGCGATGCGTCCCGATGTGCTGATCTGCGATGAGCCGGTGGCGTCGCTGGACGTGTCCATCCAGGCGCAGATCCTGAACCTGTTTTTAGACCTGCGGCGTGACCTAGGGCTGACCTGCTTGTTCATTTCGCATGACCTCAACGTGGTTCGGCACGTCTCCGAACGCGTGGCGATCATGTATCTTGGCCGCATCGTGGAGTCCGGCGATGCTGCGCGTGTCTATGCCGCACCTGGGCATCCCTATACCCGCGCGCTGCTGGCGTCCTCGCCACGGCTCGGCCTGGATCAAGCCGTCACGCTGCGCCCGATTGCCGGTGAATTGCCCTCACCTCTCGCGCCACCGACTGGCTGCGCCTTCCACCCGCGCTGTCCCATGGCGAGCGATATCTGCCGTCAGGAGCGCCCGCCGCTGACGCCGCGCGGTGAAGGCCAGTTGCTCGCCTGCTATCATGGGTGACGGCGGAGCTTCGGATCGAGGTGACGGACGAAGCCTTCATGCGCTCTCGCCGATTGCGTCATGGTTGTGG
>JBKJNV010000315.1:0-6131 GCA_046593435.1 Roseomonas sp. | reverse complement strand
ATCATGCGCGCGGGGCAATGGCTGGCGCTGGTGACACTCGCGCTCGCGCTGCTGCTGCCCATGGCGGTGCTGCTGAGCCGCGCCTTTTCCAACCAGGCGGGGGAGTTCGTCTGGCTGGCGAATTTCGCGACCTACGTCACGACGCCAACGCTGCTGACGGCCGCGTGGAATTCCCTCTGGACGGCGGCGCTGACGACGCTGATCGTGATCCCGCTCGCGTTCGTCTACGCCTATGCGCTGACCCGCAGTTGCATGCCCGCCAAGGGCCTGTTCCGCGCGGCGATGCTGATCCCGGTGCTGGCACCTTCGTTGCTGCCGGCCCTCGCGCTGATCACCTTGTTCGGCAACCAGGGGTTTTTCCGCGGGGCTTTGTTCGGGCAACCATTGTATGGGCCGGTCGGCGTTGTGATGGCGCATGTGTTTGCCAGCTTCCCGCATGCCGCACTCATCCTGGCGGTCGCACTCGGCACCTCCGACGGGCGCCTGTATGAGGCGGCATCCGCGCTCAAGGCGAAGCCTTTTCGGGTGTTCATGACGGTGACGCTGCCGCAGGCGCGCTATGGGCTGGTCTCGGCCGCGATCGTGGTCTTCACCCTGGTGATGACGGATTTCGGCATCCCGAAGGTGATCGGCGGGCAGTTTCCGGTCCTCGCCACCGATGTCTACAAGCAAGTGGTCGGCCAGCTGGATTTCAACATGGGCGCGGTGGTGGGCATCGTGCTGCTGATCCCGGCCATCGCCGCCTTCCTGATCGACCGCTGGGCGCAGCGCCAGCGCGAGGCCACCATGTCCGGCCGCGCGGTGTCCTACACACCCAAGCCGCATGCGCTGCGCGATGGGCTGTGCCTGCTGCATTGCCTGGTGGTGGCAGGCGTGCTGGTCGGGCTCACGGGGGTCGCAATCTGGGGCTCGCTCATCACCTTCTGGCCGTACAATCTGACGCTGACGACGGCCAATTACGCGTTTGAGAATTTCGACCCCGCCGGCTGGGGCGCGGTGTGGAATTCGGTGAAGCTCGCGGCCCTGGTCGCGCTCATCGGCGCGCCGGCCATCTTCACCATCGCCTGGCTGCTCGAACGCGGGCCGCAGGGCGGGCCGGTGCCCGGGTTGCTGCGCCTGACCGCGACGCTGCCGCTCGCGATCCCGGGGCTGGTGCTCGGGCTCGCCTACATCCTGTTCTTCAACCACCCGGCCAATCCGCTGGAGTATTTCTACGGCGGGCTGGTGATCCTGGCGGCCAATTCGCTGGTGCATTTCTACACGGTCGGCCACCTGACCGCGGTGACCGCCATCCGCCAGCTGGACCCGGAATTCGAATCCGTGGGTGCGAGCCTGCGCGTGCCGGTCTTTGTCACCTTCGGGCGCGTCACGGTGCCGATCTGCCTGCCGGCCATTCTCGATATCGCTATCTATATGTTCGTCAATGCGATGACGACGGTGAGCGCGGTGATCTTCCTCTATGGCCCGGACACGAAGCTTGCGGCCATTGCGGTGGTGCACATGGATGAGTCCGGCCAGGGCTCGGCGGCCGCGGCCATGGCCTGCACCATCCTGGCGATCACGGCCGGGGTAAAACTGGTCCATGTCGCGATGGGCGGAGTCGTGAATCGTTTGACCCAGGCATGGCGGCAGCGCTGAGGGCGCGCCCCGCGTCGGTATTGTTTATTGCGAAGATTTCATCTGCGAGGGGGTGGTTGTGAACCGAGCAAAGCCCCGGCCAGGCGTTTCGCATGCGATAGATCAATCCAGCGCGCCACGGCGCGAGAGTTGTGTCAGCGCGGCGTCGCGGAAGCGTCACACACTTGTCGCGAAAGCGGCGCTAGCCGATCCAGCGTCAGGCGTGCAGCAACGCCAACGTCAAGCAAAGGTCAGGGCTTAGCAACATGACGCCACCGAACGGGACTTCCTCCGTCACTGTCGACCAGAAGGGCGCCGCCGAGCCGCAAAGCAATGCCGGCCGCGGCGCGATGTTGTTCTTTCGCCGCTGGATGGCGCACCCGCTGCGCATGGGGTCGATCATCCCCTCCTCCGCAGCGCTTTGCGCTCGCGTGGTACGCCAGGCCTGGCCGAAGGAGGGCGAGGTGGTGCTGGAGCTGGGCTCGGGCACCGGGGTCGTCGCGCGCGCGCTGCTGGCCGCGGGGCTTTCGCCGGACCGGCTGGTGGTGGTCGAGATCGAGCCCGACATGGTCGAGATGCTGCGCGAGACGCTGCCCGGCGTGACTGTGATCCAGGGCGATGCGCGCGAGGCCGCGAGGCTGCTGCCGGCGCGCTTCCAGGGCCGGGTCGGATCCGTCATCTGCGGCATCCCGCTGGTGCTGCTGCCGGTGCCCGAGCAGCGCCGCTTCATCGATGCCATGGATGCCGTGGCACCGGGGCGCGGCTTCATCCACTTCTCCTACTGCGTGACGTCCCCGCTGCCCTACAAGACGCACAAGCTGGCGGCGAAGCGCGAGGAGTGGACGCCGCTGAATTTCCCCCCCGCAAGCGTTTGGCGCTACACGCCGAGCGCGTAGCGCTCGGCTGCCTTTTTGTGCCCTTAAGCGCCGGGCGCGCGCTCCGCGCGCTTGGCTCGCCGCATGAGCGGCGACGGCCATTCGGCCTTGCGGCCCGAATAGCGGGCCGGATGCACTTGAGTGCCGGGCGCGCGCTCGTCACGCCATGGGCGTGCCTTGGGCACGACGCGCTTGGCTCGCCGCATGAGCGGCGACGGCCATTCGGCCTTGCGGCCCGCACAGCGGGCCGGATGCACTTGAGTGCCGGGCGCGCGCTCCCCGCGCTGCTGCTGCTAGACTCCCCGCCCCGCCTTCTCCCCGGCCAGGATCGCGCGCTTGCGCGCCACACCCCACCGGTATCCGGTCAGGTCGCCGCCCTTGCCCAACACCCGGTGGCACGGCACCGCGAGCGAGACCGGGTTGGATGCGATCGCGCGGGCCACGGCGCGCACCGCATCGGGCCGGCCGAGGCTCTGCGCGACCGCGGCATAATGTGTCGTCTCGCCGAAGGGGATGGCCTGCAGCGCCTCCCACACCTGGCGCTGGAAAGCGGTTCCGCGCAGGTCCAGTGGCAGGGCCAGGGCCGCACGCGGCTCAGCGCAGAACGCCACCACCTGCTGCACCATGGCGCGTAGCGCGGCGTCCGCCTCGGTGACGGTCGCGTTGGGGAAGCGGGCGGCCAGGTCGCCGCGCAGCGCGGCCTCATCCTCGCCGAAGCCGATGAAGCACACGCCGCGCGCCGTCGCACCCACCAGCAGCGGCCCCAGCGCGCTGTCCGCGAGTGCGGCACGGATCGCCTCGCCGGCGCCGCCGCGGCGCGCGGCACCAGGCGTCATCCCCAGCACGCGGGAGGGCTGACCATAGACCCGGCTCTCGCTGCCATAGCCGGCGCAGGCCACGGCATCGACGACGCGGGCACCCTCGGCCAGGGCTGTGCCGAGGCGGCGCGCGCGCACGCTTTCGGCATAGCTGCGCGGCGTCACGCCGGTGATGTCGCGGAACATGCGCAGGAAATGGTGGCGCGCGTAGCCGGCGTGCTCGGCCAGGCGGGCAAGGCCGGGGATGGCCTCATCGGCTTCGATCAGGGCGCAGGCGGCGGCCACCGCGGCCGCGTGCAGCGCGGCGCGTTCGCCCTTCGGGTCGCAGCGGCGGCAGGCGCGGAAGCCCGCCGCCTCCGCGCCCGCGGCATTGGCGAAGAAGCGCGTATTCCGCCGCAACGGCGGGCGCGAGGGACACCCCGTGCGGCAAAATACGCCTTGCGTGGTCACGGCATAAAAGGTCTCGGATGGCGCGCGGTCGAGCACGGCCTGCCAGAGCGCGGCGTCGGGGTCGGCGGGAAGTGGTGCGGTCATGTCCATACGCCCTTGTCCCATGGCTGCGCCGGGCCGGACCATCCGGGGCTTGCGCTGGCATGGCAGGGATGCGCCACCTCGACGGCGGTTCCCAAGCCCCGCGCGGGACGGCATGCTGGGGCCAACACGGCCATGGGCTCCGCAGCCCTTGGCCATCGAGGAGGATTGCGATGCCCACCCAGACACTCGACGCGCTGATCATCGGCGCCGGCTTCTCGGGGATGTACCAGTTGCACAAGCTGCGCGACGGGCTGGGCCTGGACGCGCTGGTGCTCGAGGCGGCCGATGGCGTGGGTGGGACCTGGTACTGGAACCGCTACCCCGGCGCGCGCTGCGATTCCGAAAGCCATTCCTACTGCTACGCCTTCTCCGACGATCTGATCCGCGAGTGGGAGTTCTCCGAACGCTACCCTGAGCAGCCGGAGATCATGCGCTACCTCAATCATGTGGCGGACCGCTTCGATCTGCGCCGCGACATCCGCTTCAAGACCCGCGTGACCGGTGCCCGCTACGATGCGGATGCGAACCTGTGGCATGTGACGACGGATACGGGCGAGAGCTTCGCGGCGACTTACCTCATCACCGCGGTGGGGTGCCTGTCCACGACCAACACGCCCGACATGCCGGGCCTGTCCAGCTTCAAGGGCCGCACGGTCCATACTGGCGAATGGCCGCATGAGGGGCTGGATTTCCTGCGCGGCAAGCGCGTGGGGCAGATCGGCACGGGGTCCACCGGCATTCAGGCCGCCCCCGTGATCGCGGAGGCGGCGGCGCACCTCACGGTGTTCCAGCGGACGCCCAATTATTCGGTCCCGGCGCACAACGCGCCGCTGTCGGAGGAATTCCGCCGCCACGTGCGCGAGAATTTCGACGAGATCCGGGAGGTCATGCACTCGAACACCAATGGCCATGCGTTCCGCATCACCGAACGCTCGGTCTTCGATGTCGATGAGGTCGAGCGCGAGGCGATCTATGAGGCGGCGTGGCAGAAGGGCGGCTTGCAGTTCCGCGCCAATTTCTCCGACATCCTGACCGACCTCAAGGCGAATGCGACGGCCGCCGAATTCGTCAAGCGCAAGATCCGCGGGATCGTGAAGGACCCCAAGACAGCGGCGCTGCTGTCGGAGATCGACCACCCCTACGCGGCCAAGCGCCCGCCGATCGACAGCTTCTATTTCGAGACCTTCAACCGAGCGAACGTGACGCTGGTGGATGTGCGGTCCAACCCGATCGAGAGCATCACCGAGGACGGGGTGCGCCTGCGCGACGGCACCGAGCACAAGCTGGACATCATCGTCTTCGCGACCGGGTTCGACGCGATGACCGGGCCGCTGCTGAAGCTGAATATCGAGGGCCGCGACGGCATCACCCTGCGCGACGCCTGGGCCGCGGGGCCGCGCAGCTACCTGGGCTTGCAGGTCGCGGGGTTTCCGAACCTGTTCACGGTGACGGGGCCGGGCAGCCCCTCGGTGCTGTGCAACATGCCGGTTGCGATCGAGCAGCATGTGGACTGGATCACCGATTGCATCGCGAAGCTGCGCGCCGAGGGCATCGCACGGATGGAACCGCTGCCCGAGGCAATGGAGGATTGGGCGCATCAGGTGAATGCGGCCGCCGACGAGACGCTGCTGCCGCAGGCGTCCAGCTCCTGGTATCTGGGCGCGAATGTGCCCGGCAAGCCGCGCGCCTTCATGCCCTATGCGGGTGGAATGGCGCGGTATCGGCGCATTTGCGACGACGTGGCGGCGCGGGGGTATGCAGGATTTGCGCTGAGCCGGTAGCCGGCGCGCCCGGCGCCTGACGGCACGCTACCGAGAGGCGTCCTCTGCGCCTCTCGCGAGCGCCGCAAGTGCGGCGAGCAAAGCGTGCGGAGCACGCGCACGGCGCCTAAGGGCACTCTACCGAGAGGCGCACTCCGCGCCGCTCGCGAGCCCGAATGGGCGAACGCCGCAAGTGCAGCGAGCCAAGCCGGCGCAGGCGGCGCCCGGCACCTGAGGGCACGAACAATCTATCAAGCGACCCTTCGCGTCGCGCCTTCTTCCGTCTCCAGCCGGCGCACGCCCACCACCTGCGCGAGGTTACCCTCAACCAGGTGCACCATGCCCGCCTCCATCACGCAGGCGATCTCCACGCGCAGCAAGGCACCCTCCAGCCGCGCGGTGACGAAGTCCGGCGTCAGGTCGCGCTTGGCGAAGGGGTTGAGCAGGCGCGGCAGCAGGCCGGGCTCGGCATCGGCGAGCACACGGAATCGCGCGGTGAGCAGGACGGTATCGGACATTGGGAAAGC
>JBKJNV010000205.1:0-6440 GCA_046593435.1 Roseomonas sp. | reverse complement strand
ATTCCTCGAACGCACGGTCTGGCATGCGGGCCAGCATGTCCGGCAACTCATGTGGGTGCTGGAGGGGCTCGGCATCACGCCCGACCAACCGCTGGGCGCCGAGACCTTCGTGGGCCTTCCCATGCCCGAGAAGATCTGGGACGAGACCGACCCTGCGAAGCTCCGTCGCGCGTCCTGACTGCGCGGGAATGTGGCTGCAAGACCGCTGTTCGGGAAAGCGGACTGGCCCAGGAAGTGCGCCTCGGTACGGACGGTCTCCAGGTCGGAACCTCGGAAAAAAGGTGAAATTTCGAGCAAAGATCGTTGCGCGTCTCGACGGGGATCAGGGCCTCACTTTGCAAGTGTCAAGAAATTGCCCCCGGCGATGATCGGGGTGCGTGACAGCCTGCCCGACTAGCCTATCGTCCCGCCGCTCAGGAGGTATCGGATCACTGAGGCCGGATCCTCAGCGCCGCGGCAGCGCCAAGCCTGTGGCGTTGTCAAAGAGATGCATTTTGGACGCGTCGAACGCCACCGCCAAAGCCTCGTTCAGGCTCGCGCGGACGTGGCTCTTTACTTCGGCGGTGATGCGCATCTTCGGTGCGATCTCGACCTCGATCAGCCGCTCCGAGCCGATAAGCTCGGTGATCCAGACCGTTCCGGGAACCGAGTGCGGATCACCTGCTGCGGCAATTCGCACGTCCTGCGGACGGATACCGAGTGTGAGGTGGCGCGACGCAGTGCCGAGGTTAAATTGCGGCGGAGCCGGGATCGCTCGGCCGGCGATATGCAGCACCGGCTGGCCGTTTTCGGAGCCGACCTCCACCTCTGCGAAGTTCATCGGCGGGCTACCGATGAAACCGGCCACAAAGAGGTTGGCCGGCCGGTCGTAGACTTCCTCCGGCGTGCCGAATTGCTGCACGACGCCCTGGTTCATGACTGCCACGAGGTCGGACATGGTCATGGCTTCAAGCTGATCATGTGTGACGTAGATCGACGTGGTTTCAAGGTCGAGGTGGAACCGCTTCAGTTCGCCGCGCATCGTCGTCCGCAGCTTGGCATCGAGGTTGGATAGCGGTTCGTCCATCAGGAAGATGTCGGGCTTGCGGACCATGGCGCGGCCGAGCGCCACGCGCTGCCGCTGCCCACCCGACAGCGCCCGGGGCTTGCGGGCGAGCAGAGCGCCGATCTCCAGCACCTTCGCGACGATGCCGACCTTCTCTGCCCGTTCGGTGCGCGGCATGCCGCGGACCTTCAGGCCGTAGCCGATGTTCGCGGCCACATCCATCGTCGGGTAGAGCGCATAGGACTGGAACACCATCGCGATATTGCGGTCGCCCGGCGACAGGTGATCGACGCGGTGGCCACCGAAATAGATCGCCCCCGCGCTCGCGCGCTCGAGGCCCGCGATCATCCTCAGCAGCGTCGTCTTGCCGCAGCCCGAGGGGCCCAGAAGCGTGACGAACTGCCGTTCGGGAAAGGTCATGTCGAGCGACTTCAGCACCGCGTTGGTCCCGAAGGATTTCGACAGGCCCTCGATGCGGACATCCATCGTCTCAGCCTTTCACAGCGCCGGCGCCGAAGCCGGCAACCAGGTGCCGCTGCAACGCCATGAACAGGATTGCCATCGGCATGGTCATCAGCACCGAGGACGCCATCATCAATCCCCAATCCACATGCGTGCCGTCGAAGAAGTGCATCACGCCCACGGTAAGCGGCAGGTTCTCCATGGAGTTCATGAAGACGCGGCCAAACAGGTAGTCGTTCCAGGAGACAATGACCGTGAAGATCGCGGCCGCCACGATGCCAGGCCAGGCAGTGGGCAGCACGATCTCCCAGAAGACCCGCAGGCGCGAGGCGCCATCGACCAGCGCGGCCTCCTCGATCTCGATCGGCACGCCGCGAAAGAAGGCCCACATCAGCCACATCGAGAAGGGCAGCGTGATGCAGACATATCCAAAGACAAGCGAGAGCAAGGTGTCGGTCAGGCGCAGATCCACCATCACGAGGAACATCGGAAAGACGAAGATGATGGAGGGCACCATGTAGCCCACCAACGCGAGATACGGGACGGCGCGCTGGCCCGGAAAGCTGAAGCGTGTCAGCGAATAGGCGGCGAGCGTGGAGACGACCGTGGTGATCACGGTGGTGCCCACCGTCACGATCACGCTGTTCCAGAACCAGTCGAGGAAGAACGCGGAGGGAGGCGGCGCGGCGCTGCCGGTGGAGCCCGCCTGGAAGTAGGCGTCACGGCCGACGAGCAGCGCGCGGTAGTTTTCCAGCGTCCAGGTGTTGGGCCACAGCGTAGGCGGCCAGAGGAAGATCTCGTGCTTCGGCTTCATGCTGGTGAAGAAGGCCCAAATGAGCGGAAAGCAGACGAGAAAGGTGACCGCCACCAGCAGCGAGTAGAGAGCAAGGCGGATCGCGACATCCCGGGCGGTCATACCGATTTCTCCTCTCGCCCGAAGCCGGAGACGCGGACGTAGATGATGGTGCCCACGAGCAGCAGAGCAATCATCACCACGCCCGTCGCCGCTGCCACGCCGAGGCGCAGGTTGGCCATGCCTTCCTCGAAGGCATAGACAGCGAGGTTGAAGGTGGAGGTGCCAGGGCCGCCGCGGGTGAGGAGATAGATTTCCTCGAATTTGTTGAACGTCCAGATGGTGCGAAAGACGATCACCACCACCAGCACCTCCTTCAGCATCGGCAGTGTGATATCGATGAAGCGGCGCCAGGAACGCGCACCATCCACCTTCGCCGCGTCGTAGAGTTCGGTCGGTATGGTCTGCAGCCGCGCCAGCACGCAGATGACCACGAAGGGTGTGTACTTCCACACGTTGAGCAGTATGGCCGACGCCATTGCCATGTCGGGTGTGGAAAGCCAGGCGATGTTCTGGTCGATGATGCCCAGTCGCAGCAGCGCGTGGTTCACGATGCCGATCTCCGAGTTGAAGATCCAGCGCCAGTTCAGCGCGATCACCACGGTCGGCACGATGTAGGGGAACAGCAGCAGGCCGCGGAAGATGGCAATGCCGGGCAGTGTCATGTTCAGCAGCATGGCGAGGCCGACGCCCAGCACCGTTTGGAAAAAGATCGACCATCCGGTCCAGACCATTGCCTGGCGAAAGCTTTCCCAGAATAGCGGGTCATCGAAGATACGCGCAAAATTCTCGAGGCCGACCCAGTGGATATCGTCGGGGCGCAGCGGGTTGTAGGCGTAAAAGGCCATGCGCACCGCCTCGATCACCGGCCAGACCATGAATGCGGCGGCCGTGACGATGAAGGGCAGCATGAACAGGATGCCGACCTGGCGGTCCGAGAGCGAGAAACGCCGGCTTCGCGCCGGCGCCCCATGCGGGCTGCTTGTCATGCCTGGCGCGTCATCCTGTCGCTCGGGGCGAATGTCGGCACATCGCGATGGGCTCAGCCACCGAGCATGCGGGCATTGTCGCGCCGGATACCCTCGAACTGGCGATGGCCCCACTCGACGGCCGTCTTGGGCGACTCATTGTTGAGCAACATCCGCTGGACGGATTGCGCCCAGACGTTGCGGCCGTGCGCGACGCCCGCAAGCGGGTTGACACCCCGCTTCATCTCGAGGCCGGTGTTGCAGGCATGCGGCACGCTGTCCTTGAAGATCACGTCGAGCGAGCGCTTCTTCGACCGGTAGAAGGGATGCGCAAGCATGGCCGGCGCCTCCGCCACGTCCTTGAAGACGGGCCCGACGTTCGGCATCAGGCTGTGGCTGTAGCGCACCATCCACTCCACGCTGTTGGACACGTAGGCCACGGCCTCCTTCGTCTCGCGGATGAAGGCGTTGTCCCGGCGGGGGATGATCCAACCGTTGATGTCCGTCCAGGACCAGCGCGCGCCGGTCCGCGGATGCGCGGGGTTCAGGTAGTATTCCATGTTGTTGAACAGCGCGGGCGCTTCCTCGGCCACCCGGCCCATGGTCCGTCCCCAATAGGCGGACATGGCGGTGCGCCCGGTCGCATGCTGGTCTACGACCTGGAGGAAGCTGAACTCCACCGCCGCGCGCGGCATGGCGGGCAGCAGGCGGCGGATCATCTCGAAGGCTTCGAGCGTCGCCGCGCTGTCGAAGGTCGTGCGGAAGCCGGCCGAGGCGTCCCAGGTGAGGCCACCCGCCTGCCACATCAGCTGCGTGATGTGGTAGTCGGCGCAAAGGTTGCGGCCCAGCGCCATGGTGTAGCCCGCCATGCCCGGCTTGCGCTCGGCAATGGTGAGCGCGGCGGTGGCGAACTGGTCCCAGTTCCAGGTGGCGGGGTCACCGAGGCCAAGTTCGTCGATCACGTCCTTCTGCACGACGAGCAGGCAAGGCTGGTGGTGCACCGGGATCGCGTATTGCACACCGCGCCAGGCGCCGAACTGCTCGAGCGTGAAGCCATCCACCAGGCGCTCCTGCGCTCGGATGGCGGTGTTCACGTCCTCGACCGGCTCCAGCAGGCCTTCGGCCGCGAGTTGATAGGCGATGGGGCTTTCGACGCTGATCAGCGCGGGCGGGCGGCGTGCCGCGAGGTCCGTCGTCAGCTTGACCGTGACGCCGTCCCACGGGATCTGCTCCACCTCAAAGCGGATATTTGCGTTGTTGCGCTGGGACCACTCGTTCATGCCCTGCACAAAGACGCCGCCATAGGGGCCAGGCTCGCCCCAGACGCGCGCCACGCGCGGCGCGTTCTGCGCGTAGGCAGGCGCCGCCAGGCCGGTAGTGACGATCGCCGCTCCTTGAAGCATTTGCCGGCGCGAAGGCGAAACTCTGGTGCTGTCGCTCATGTTCATTCCTCCGATGCGCAAGCCTCTCGTGGGCCTACTGCGTTGCAATCTCGATCGTTTTTCGGCGCGTAGCGCGCAAAGCGCACAGCGGCTGTCCGCTCGTGGGCGAGCATACCCTCCTCGAGGCAAATGCGTCCCATAATCGGTGCGATCCGGCGCGAGGCCGCGTCGGACAGGCGCTGCCACGTCACCGACTTGATGACCTTGCCGCCCGAAACTCCGCCCGTGTGGCAGCCCGCAGTTCCGGTCGGCAGCGTGTGGTTGGTGCCAACGCCCTTGTCGCCATAAGCGACCGTCGCCTGCTCACCAATGAAGAGACTGCCGTAGTTGGTTAGGCGGCCAAGGTAGCAGTCGTCGCGCGCGGTCGACAATTCCAGGTGCTCGGGCGCGTATTCGTCGCTGACGAGGGCGGCTTCGTCGTCACTGTCCACAACGATCACCTCGCCAAGCACCTCCCACGCATTGCCGGCGATGGCCGCGGTCGGCAGCGTCTCCAGTCGCATGGCGATTTCGGCCGTCACGAGTTCCCCGAAGCGGCGCGATGTGGTGAGGAGCCAAGTCAAGCTATCGGGTCCGTGCTCCGCTTGGCCGAGCGAAGCGGTCGCGACCAGCGCAGGATCGGCCGTCTCGTTGGCGATGACCACGATCTCGGTGGGGCCGACCGTGCCGAAAAGCTGGCGCTTCGCCTCCGCCACGAAGGCGTTGCCGGGCCCCGTGATCATGTCGCGCGGCGTCATGCCAACGCCGCGATAAGGCATGGCGGCGAGCGCCTGCGCGCCGCCAATGCAGTCAATCTCGTCGGCGCCGGATGCGTGCGATGCGCAGAGGGTCTGTGGGTAAATGCCCTCGGTGTCGCGCGGCGGCGCTCAATGCCAGGTTCTATTTCCATCTGGAACTCGTGCATTGAATCGCGCTGGACTTTGGCAAATTCAGTTACGCCCGAATGGGCGCACGCAAAATCTTCCTTGAAGGTCGCGGGCAGGATGCGATCAACCCGGCTATATTGGTTCCCTGTCACAGGGAAATCGGGGGAGTGCCAGCCGTCAAACTCACGCGCGTAGCGCTGGACCGCCGCATCACCATGGGTCGCGATGTCGTCCAGGATGGCGCGGACGCGATCCTCAAGGGCATGTCGATCCGCGCGCATTTGCGGACGGGCCTGCTTGAGATACCGACGAGCCACTTCGGTGATCCTGAGGTTCGTTTATGTTCAAAATATTTAAGGCGCGCCAGGAGACCGTGTCAAATGCGCACCTCCACGTGGTCACCATCGGGCTGGTTAGCGTTTCTATACATGCCTGCGCGCGGTGCTGCGCCGTCACAACCCGCGCTCTCGTTGCGCATTTTTTGACCTCAGGGGAGGAGCCGACGCTTTCACACCTGCACAATCAGCGGCGCGGCGGCGCGATCGACGGTCGACGCGCTGACGTCCCGCGCTGTCACGCGCGCCGTGTTGCTCGACCACATGGATGCGTCGAGCTCGATGAGTCGCGTCGACGACACAAGCGGCGCCTGCGCTCCGGTCCTCCGCCCGTGCCCCGTTCTCTCGGTGACGTGGATCAGCGAGGTTGCAGCCGGCACAAGGCTGGGCAGATTCCAGGACAGTTCCGCCGCAAACTCCCGCTGCACTGAGCCGAATAGCGCCCCGTCAATGGCGGCGTGCCGTCTAG
>JBKJNV010000134.1:0-5126 GCA_046593435.1 Roseomonas sp. | reverse complement strand
CGCGAGGGAGCCGATGCCGCCATGGCTCTGCGACCAGCCCACCGGGTTCTCCAGGAACTTGCGCACTTCCTTGAGCGCGGCCTCGGAGAAATAGGGGCGCTCGCGGCAGACTTCCAGAACGTCCCACCAGGTGCACAGCGAGTGCAGTTGCAGGCCCATTTCCTTCATCGTCTCGAAGCTGCCTGGGAAGGCGCCGTAGTAGAACACCACGAAGGTGTGGTCGCAGATCGCACCCGCATCGCGCAGCGCCTTGCAGAAGGCGATCTTGCTGGCGCCATCGGTGGTCAAATCCTCGACCAGCAGCGTCTGCTTGCCTTCGGGCACATCGCCCTCGATCTGCGCGTTGCGGCCGAAGCCCTTGGGCTTCTTGCGCACATACGCCATCGGAGCCATCAGCCGGTCCGCGATCCAGGCGGCGAAGGGAATGCCCGCGGTCTCGCCGCCGGCCACGCATTCGATGGTCTCATAGCCGATGTGCCGGCCGATCTTCTCGGCGGCCAAGTCACAGATCCGCTTCCGCGCGCGGGGGAAAAAGATGATGCGCCGGCAGTCGATATAGACCGGGCTCTTCCAGCCGGAGGTAAAGGTGTAGGGTTCACCGGGGCGGAAGTTCACCGCCTTGATTTCGAGCAGGATGCGCGCCGTGGTCAGTGCGGCATCACGGTCCCAGTCAGAGGCATGGGTGGCGGACATGGCAGATTCCCTTTGCTCACCCTGTGGTATCGCCCGCCGAGCGTGACGTCCACCGATCCCCGCATCTGGGTTCTGGCCGACCCCCGCGCCGGCACTGCGGCCCAGGCGCTCGGCATCGCCGAGGCGATGGGCGAGCCGTTCCGCACCATCCCGCTCGCCTGGTCACGCTGGGCG
Organism: Roseomonas sp.; assembly: GCA_046593435.1. GTDB lineage: Bacteria > Pseudomonadota > Alphaproteobacteria > Acetobacterales > Acetobacteraceae > Plastoroseomonas. Next base: position 4,259 of record JBKJNV010000134.1, on the reverse strand, counting down.
GGCTTGCCGCTGCGCTGGGCAACGCTGGTGGGGCTGAGCAGGGACTGCCGCGCGCAGTTCACCCCACCCTGGCCGCGCCTGGTGATCAGCGCCGGGCGTCGCTCCGCGCCGGCAGCACTTTGGCTGGCGGGGCAGGGGGTGCAGACGGTGCATTGCATGGACCCCGGCTTCGCGCGCGGCCGCTTCGACCTGCTGGTGATCGGCCGGCACGATGCGCCGCCGGCACGCGCGAACATTCTGCCCATCGAGGGTGCAACGCATCGCATGTCGCCTGGCCGCCTTGCTTCCGCACGGGGTGAATTCGCCGAGCTTGGTGCCTTGCCGCGGCCGCGGGTGGCGCTGCTCCTGGGGGGTCCCGTCCGCGGGGAAGGGATGGACCCGGCCATCGCAACCGGGATCGTCGAGCAGGCGCGTGGGCTGGGTGCAAGTATTCTCGCCAGCGCATCCCGCCGCACCGGGGCGGCGGCGACCGACGCCCTGGCGGCGGCGCTGGAGGGCACGCCGCACCGGCTGTTCCGCTGGGGCGATGGGGGGCCGAACCCCTATGCGGGCTTCCTCGCCTGGGCCGACCTGCTGGTGGTGACGGGGGACAGTGTTTCGATGCTGAGCGAGTCGCTCGCCACCACGGCGCCGCTGCTGATCGCCGATCCGGGCGGGCTGGGGCCGCGGCACCGAAGACTGTCGGAATCGCTGATCGGCGCCGGGCTGGCGGCGCCGCTGGGTGCGGGCACGGCGCCGGGCCTGCGTGCGGCATTGGATGAGACGGGGCGCGTCGCGGCGGAGGCGCGCAAGCTGGTGTAGCCGCGGCGGAGGCGCGCAAGCTGGTGTAGCCACGGCGGCGCGCGAGCTCGGCAAGCGCGTCTGTCAGTGCCATGACAGGCGGGTTCGCGATGCAGGCCACCAAATTGCGGCTTGCGGTATTCCTCCGGCTGGCGCGCGGTACCGGGGTAGCGTTAATGGAAGCGGGCCGGCGCCCAGGCTGCGCCGGCTGCCCGGGAGAGCAGACTTGCGCATCGCCGCCTTCACCATGGTCCACAACGAGGCGGATTTCCTGCCCCTCTGGATCCGCCATTACGGGCGCGAGATCGGTATCGAGAATCTCTACTGCGTTGACCATGGCTCCGACGATGGCAGCACCGACGGCATCGGGATATCCATCACGCGCTTCCCGCGCCGGCGCGATTTCGATTCCGTCATTCGGTCCTTCCTGATCGCCAACTTCCACGCATCGCTGCTGCGCTCGCATGATGCGGTGATCTTCAGCGATGCGGATGAATTCCTGGTCGCCGATCCGGCGAAATACGCCGGGCTGCGCGAAGCCATCGCCGCATCCAACGCGCCGGTGCTGCGTGCAATGGGGCTCGACGTGCTGCACCGGCCGGCCGAAGAACCCGCGCTCGACATGGCCCATCCGGTACTCGCGCAGCGGCGGCGGGTGAAATTCGCCAAGTACTACTGCAAGACGCTCGTGGCCCGGGTCCCGCTGCGCTGGGAGCCGGGCTTCCATGCCTGTTCCATCCACGCCGAGCCACAGCCGGGCGTGTTCCTGCTTCACCTGAAATACGCCGATCGAGACATCTTCGCCCGCAGCCTCGCGAAGCGCCGTGCGGTGGCCAGATCCGCGCAGGATCTGGAAAAGGGCTTCGGCTATCAGTGGCGCATGGACGAGGCGCAGTTTCTTGAACTCGCCTACGCCAACCCGGCCTTGGACCCGCCCGGCGGCGACGCGGCGCTCGAGCCGTTCGAACCCTACGTCGCGCGATGGCGCGAACAGGTCATCGCTGAGGCAGCGCTGCCCGGTGAATGGCTGACGCCGCCCGTCATCCTGCCCGCGCGGTTCGCCGCGTGCATCCCCGGCCGTGACGCGATGTCTACCCTCAGCCCGGCATGAATCCGGCCAGATTGCGGCGGATGCGCGTGAGTACGCTCTCATCGGTGGGCGGCAGGGCGAAGGCCTCGCCCGTGACGGCCTCGTAGACCTCGATGTAGATGCGCGCCGCTTCGAGGTTCACCTCGGCGGGGATCTCGGGGATTGCGTCCACATAGGGGTCGCAGCGCGCGACCACCCAGCTGCGCACGAAATCCTTGTCGAAGCTCTGCGGCGCATGCCCGGCGCGGTGGCTCGCCGCGAACCAGTAGCGGCTGGAATCGGGCGTGTGGATTTCGTCGGCGAGCAGGATGCGCCCGGCCTCGTCGAAGCCGAATTCGTACTTGGTGTCGGCGAGGATCAGGCCACGCGCGGCGGCGATCTCGCGCCCGCGGGCGAACAGGGCCAGGGCGCGGCCAGAGACCTCCTCCCACTGGGCGGGCGTGAGCAAGCCTTCGGAGAGGATGCGCGCGGCATCCAGTTCCTCGTCATGGCCGGCGTCGAAGGCCTTGGTGGTGGGCGTGATGATGGTCTGGGGCAGCTTCTGGTTCGCCAGCATCCCCTCTGGGAAGCGGTGGCCGTACATCTCGCGCCGGCCGGCCTTGTACATGGTCAGGATGGCGGTCGAGGTGGTGCCCGCTAGGTAGTCCCGCACCACGATTTCGACCGGCATGATGCGCAGGCGCTTGCAGACGAGCACGTTGGGGTCCGGGTAGGCGATGACGTGGTTGGGGCACAGGTCGGCCGTGTGTTCGAACCAGTACCGCGCGAGCTGCGTCAGCACCTGGCCCTTCAGCGGCACGGCGGTCAGCACGCGGTCAAACGCGCTCAGCCGGTCGGTCGCGATGATGATGCGCCGGCCATCGGGCAGGTCGTAATTCTCGCGCACCTTGCCGCGATAGAAGCCGGGCAGTTCGGGAATGTGGGCATCGCGCAGCGCGTGCCCGGCATAGGGGAGGAGGTCGGCGAGGGTCTTCGTCATGCGCCCTTCTAGCCCGGCGCGGGCCGGGCGAGAACGGCCGCCCCTTGCGGCCCAGGCGCCGCGGCGGCACTCTCCGCCCCCTTTCGGGCAGGACCTCGCCATCATGACAAGAACCCATCGCATCGCCGTCATCCCCGGCGATGGCATCGGCAAGGAAACCACGCCCGAGGGGCTGCGCGTGCTCGACGCCGCCGCGCGCCGCTTCGGCTTCGACCTCAAGCTGACCCATTACGACTGGTCCTGCGCGACCTATGAGCAAACCGGCAAGATGATGCCCGATGACGGCATCGATCAGCTGCGCGACAGCGACTCGGTCTTCCTCGGCGCCGTCGGCTGGCCTGGGGTGCCCGACCACATCTCACTCTGGGGCCTGCTGATCCCGATCCGCCGGCAATTCGACCAGTATGTCAGCCTGCGCCCGTGCAAGCTGCTGCCGGGGTCCAAGACCCCGCTGGCCAACCGCACCCCCGCCGAGATCGATTTCTACGTCGTGCGCGAGAACACCGAGGGCGAATACTCCTCCGTCGGCGGCCGCATGTTCCCCGGCACGGAGCGCGAATTCGTCTCCCAGCAATCCATCCTCACGCGGATCGGCACCGACCGAATCATCAAATACGCCTTCGAGCTGGCCATGAAGCGCCCGCGCAAGAAGCTCACCTCCGCGACCAAGTCCAACGGCATCACCTTCACCATGCCCTATTGGGATGAGCGCTTCGCCGAGATGGGCAAGAGCTATCCGGAAGTGACCACCGACCAGTTCCACATCGACATCCTGTGTGCCCATTTCGTGCAGCACCCGGACTGGTTCGACGTGGTGGTGGGCTCCAACCTGTTCGGCGACATCCTCTCGGATCTGGGGCCCGCGGTCGCCGGTTCCATCGGGATCGCGGCCTCGGCCAACATCAACCCCGAGAAGAAGCACCCCTCGATGTTCGAGCCGGTGCACGGCTCGGCCCCCGACATCGCGGGCAAGTTCATCTGCAACCCGATCGGGCAGATCTGGTCGGGGGCGATGATGCTGGACCATCTCGGGGAACCCGAAGCCGCCCTTGCCATCACCACCGCGATCGAAAAGCTGCTGGCCGAAGGCGGGCCGCGCACCCGCGACATGGGCGGCCAGGCGGGCACGGTGGATGTGGGCCGCGCCATCGCCGAGGCGGTCGCCGCATCATGACCACGCTGCCCGACCGTCTCTCCAACGACCCGTCCAGCCCGCATTTCAACGAGACGTTGCTGAGCCAGGGCGTCGGCATCCGCTTCAAGGGCGTCGAGAAGACCAATGTCGAGGAGTACTGCGTCTCCGAAGGCTGGGTGCGGGTGTCGCTGGGCAAGTCGCTCGACCGGCGCGGCCGGCCGCTGACCATGAAGCTCAACGGCAAGGTGGAACCCTACCTGCGCGCACCAGACACG
>JBKJNV010000096.1:0-3934 GCA_046593435.1 Roseomonas sp. | reverse complement strand
CCGCGCTTTGGGCCAGGCGCATCTGGTGCCCATCCTGTGGTTCCAGCGCCTGGTCGTGCTGAACCGCCGCGTGCAGGGCTGGACCATGGCGCCCACGCACATGATCTACCAGGACCTCGCCGATATCTGGCTGACGCCGGAGCGTAGCTAGCGGTGCAAAATCAGCAAAGAAGGAGCAGCGCCCACGGCCCGCCCTTCGGGCCGCAAGGCCGAACGGCCGTCGCCGCTAGTGCGGCGAGCCAAGCGCGCGGAGCGCGCGCGTCACGCAGTAGGCGTGCCTGCGGCACGACGCGCCTGAAGGCACACAAAAACTCCAACCGCCATCCTTCATGGCGGTTGGAGATCTCTCCACCCGCTCTCAATATGCGCGACCATGCCCTCCACCGCGCCGGCATGGTCGCCCGCCTCGATGCGGGTGAGGATGTGCTCGTGCTCGTCGATGTGCTTCATCCGCCGCCCGCCGCGCTCCTGGTTGATGAAGGGGTACTTGGCCCAGAGCACGCGGATGAATTGCAGCGTCTGCGGTCGGTCCGCGAGCTCATACAGCCGGAAGTGAAAGCGGTAATTCTCGGTCCGGCTGGCCAGGCGCTGCCCGCCGCCGGCGAGGGCGGCGATCACCGTCTGGCTTTGGCGGAGTGCGGCCAGCGTCGTGGCATCCATCCGCTCCAGCGCACGCGCCGTCAGTTCGCGCTCCAGCACCACGCGCAATTCGAATATCTCGCGCGCCGCCTCCATCCGCACCGGCGGCACGATCAGCCCCTTGTGCGAAACCGCCTCCACGTAACCCTCCGCGCCCAGCATGTGCAGCGCCTCGCGCACCGGCGTGATGGACACACCCAGCTCCGCCGCGATCTCGGATTGCTTGAGCTTCGCTCCGCGCGGATAGGCGCCCGCGATGATGCGTTCGCGGATGATGTCGGCCACCTGGTCCTGCTTCGTCTTGAAGGCCATCGGCCCGAAATCCCCCATGCCGCGCGCCCTTCTTTGCTGCGACAGTTTGCTGTCCTCGACAATATATTTTATGCGCGCCGCGCTAACAGCCCGGCAGGAGGCTCCGCATGAGCGAGACATTCCGCCCCTACTCGGGCATCCGCATCCTCGACCTGACGCATGACCTCGGCCGCTACGCGACGCGGCTTTTCGCCGATCTCGGCGCCGAAGTCACCCGGATCGAACCGCCCGGTGGCCTGCCCGACCGCGCGAGAGAGACCGAAGCGACCCCCGGCGGCGCTGAGACCTTCGCCTTCCACAATGCCTCCAAGCACTCCCGCATCCTCGACCTCACCGGCAATGAAGGCCGCGCCGCCTTCGCCGACCTCGCGCGCGATGCGCAGGTGGTGGTGATGGAACGTGGCGGGCCGCTCGGCGAGGGCGACACGGCCTGGCTGCGCAGGGCTGAACCCCACCTCCGTCATCGTGCATGTCTCGCCCTATGGGCTGGGCGGGCCGCTCGAATCGGCACCCGCCTCGGACCTCACGCTACAGGCCGCGGGGGGGATCGCCTGGATGACCGGGCGGGGCGATGAGCCGCCGCTGCGCCTGCCCGGCGGTCAGGCGGCGATGATCACCTCCGTCTACACCGGTGTCGCCACCGCGATGTGCCTGATGGATGCGGAGCTGCGCGGGCGCGGCCACATCCTCGACGTCTCGGCGCAGGAAGCGATCGCGCATTCGCTGCAGAACGCCATCCAGGTCTGGGACCTGGAGCGCCGCATCTCCCACCGCGCCGGCGAAGGCACGCGCGACGCCAGCGAGAACATCTACGAATGCATCGATGGCCACGTCTTCCTCGCCTCGCCGCCGACCACCGGCGTGTCATGGAAGAACCTCCTCGGCTGGATGCGCGAATGCGGCCACCCCTCGGCCGAGCCCTTCTCCGCCCCCGAATGGATGGACCGCAGCAAGCGCGCCACCCCCGCCGCGCGCGCCGCCTTCAAGCCGTTATTCGAGGCCTTCACGCGCGGCTTCACCCGCGATGAGCTGGTCGAAAACGCACTCCGCCGCCGCATCGTCATGTCGCAAGTGAGCCGCGTGCATGAGGTGCTGGGCGACAAGCAGCTCGCCTATCGCGACTACTTCGTGACACTCGGCGAAGGCGGCGCCCGCTTCCCCGGCGCGCCCTACAAGATGAGCGAAAAACTGTGGCAGGTGGCGCCACCACCCGCGCTCGGCCAGCACGATCCCCAACCTGATCAACGGTCCTGAAAGGAAGGCTTCCCATGCGCCCCGATTTCCTGGACGGCATCCGCTTCACCGACCTTACCTGGGCGGGTGCGGGTCCCTTCGGCACCAAGGTCTTCTCCGATTTCGGCGCCGAGGTGCTGAAAATCGAGAGCATGTCGCGCCCCGACCCGGTGCGCCGCGGCGGCCCCTACAAGGACGGCATCGCGGGCACCAACCGCTCGGGCTATTTCGCCTCGCGCAACACCGGCAAGCAGTCCATCGCGCTCGACCTCAAGCAGCCCGAGGGGTTGGAGATCGCGCTCAAGCTGATCGCGCAATCCGATGTGGTGAGCAATAATTTCGGCCCCGGCGCCATGGAGCGGCTGGGGCTGACCTACGAGGCAGTGCGCGCGCAAAAACCGGACATCATCTACCTGTCGATGCCCATGTATGGAGAGGACGGGCCGCTCGCCAACCTGCTCGGCGTGGGCATGACCATCGCGGCCGTCACCGGGATGATGTGGATGACCGGCTACGGGCGCGGCGAAAAGCCGCTCGGGCCGGGGACGCATTACCCCGACCACGCGGCCAACCCCTACCACGCCGCCTTCGCGGTGCTCGCCGCACTGCGCCACCGCCGGCACACCGGCCGGGGGATGAAGATCGACCTCTCCCAGGTGGAATCGACGGGCAATTTCGTTGGCGCTTCCCTCTACGAAGCCGCGCTGCATGATCGCGAGCCGGAGCACCCCGGCAACCGCTCGCGCGGCGATGCGCCGCACAATGTCTTCCGCTGCGCCGGCAGCGATGACTGGTGCGCTGTCGCGGTCGATGGTGACGGCGAATTTCTCGCACTCGCCGCCACGATCGGCCGGCAGGATCTCGCTTCGCGTGGCGACTTGCGCACCGCCGCCGGCCGCCTTGCCGCCATGGCCGAGCTGGAAGCCGCTGTGACCGCATGGACCACGCAGCGCACCGCAGCCGAAGCGGCCGGCGTGCTGCAAACCGCCGGCGTCCCGGCCGCCCGCGTCGCCTCCGCCCGCGACCTGGTCGAGGATGACGCGCAGCTTCGCGCGCGGGATTACTGGCAGACCATCGACCACCCGGAGATGGGACCCTCGCTGTTCACCTCGCCGCCCTTCCGCATCGATGGCGAAAGGCTGGAACTCGCCCGGCCGCCGCTGTTCGGCGAGCACACGCAATCCGTGCTGACCGGCCTGCTGGGCATGAGCCCCGAGGCCATTGCCGACCTTGCTGAACGAAAGATCCTGGCATGAAGCACCCCAATCCGCGCAACAGGCGCGCCGCAGCCGTGGTCGGCATCGGCCACACCGATTGGGTGGGCGACTGGGCGCGCTGCCGCGCCGGCGAACGCCCCAATGACAGCTACGGCTACGGCGTCGAGGCGCTGCGCAACGCGCTTGCGGACGCGAAGATCAGCCGCGACGAGATCGATGGCCTGATCGCCGGCCCCACCACCGCCTATGAACGCATGGGCGAGATCACCGGCATCAACCCGCGCTGGGGCGGCCAGGCCGATGCCGTGCTCGCCGTGACCCAGGCCGTGATGGCGATCGAGGCCGGCTATGCCGAGGTGGTCGCACTCGTCTACGGCAATGACCAGCGCAGCGTCGGTACCCAGTATGGCGGGCCGGAGGCGATGGGCGGCGGCGCCTTCCTCTCCTACGTCTACCACGCGCCCTGGGGTTTTACGTCGCAGGGCGCGCTCTACGCACTCACCCTGCAATCCTACAAGCAGGCGCGCGGTTTT
>JBKJNV010000050.1:0-9150 GCA_046593435.1 Roseomonas sp. | reverse complement strand
TTCGACCCGGCGCTTGAGGGCTATTGGGGCAATCACGACCACATGGCGGCGATGGAAACGGCACTCGCCGTCATTCACGCCCATGCCGCCAAGGTGGATGGCGTGAAGATCTCGCTCCTGGATGACCAGAAGGAAATCGCGATGCGCCGCCGCCTTCCATCCGGCGTACGGATGTATACCGGCGATGATTTCAACTACGCTGAACTGATCGCGGGTGACGGGCAGGGCCATTCCGACGCGCTGCTGGGCATCTTTGATCCCATCGCGCCTGCGGTGGGTGGGGCGCTGGCGGCGCTCTCGCGCAATGACCTCAGCACCTTCCACGCGATCCTGGCGCCGACCGTGCCGTTGAGCCGCCACATCTTTCGCGCACCGACGCGCTTCTACAAGACCGGCGTGGTCTTCATGGCCTGGCTCAATGGGCACCAGGACCACTTCGTCATGGTCGGCGGCCAGCAGAGCACACGCAGCATCCAGCATTTTGCCGAATTGTTCCGCCTGGCCGATGCGGCCGGCCTGCTGAGCGACCCGGAACGCGCGGCGAGCCGGATGAAGCATCTCCTGGCCTTGCATGGTGTGGCGTGATGCGCCCGATCGCGAAGCACCACAGCCGCGCAGCGGCGAGTAGCGGCGCGTGAACCGGTCGCCCACCCATGCGCCGCTCAGCCTCAACACCGTCACGGTGAAGGAGAAATGGGGCCTCGCGGATTGCATCGAGGGCTGCGCGCGGCATGGCATTCCCGGCATTTCGCCCTGGCGCGATGTGCTGCACGCCATGGGTGTGGACGCTGCCGCGCGCGCCATCCGTGACGCGGGCCTGACCGTCACCGGCCTGTGCCGGGGCGGCATGTTCCCCGCCCCTGATGCCGCCGGCCGTGCTGCCGCCATCGAGGATAACCGCCGCGCCATCGAGGAAGCGCACAAGCTTGGGGCGCGCGGCCTGGTCATGGTCTGCGGCGGGCTGCCAGCGGGCTCCAAGGATTTGCCCGGCGCGCGGGCCATGGTGCGCGATGGGCTGGAAGCCATCCTGCCCGAGGCGCGCGCGGCGGGTGTGACCATCGCGCTCGAACCGCTGCACCCCATGACCTGCGCGGATCGCTCCGTGCTCTCCACCCTGGGCCAGGCGCTCGATCTGTGCGAGGCGCTGGGCGAGGGCATGGGCGTGGCGGTGGATGTTTATCACGTCTGGTGGGACCCCGACCTCGCGGCGCAGATGGCGCGCGCAAGGGGCCGCATCGCCGGCTTCCACGCCTGTGACTGGCTGGTGCCGACCACCGATCTCGTCTTCGACCGCGGCATGCCCGGCGATGGCGTGATCGACATCGCCGCCATTCGCCGTATGGCGGAAGCGGCGGGGTATGATGGCTTCACCGAGGTGGAACTCCTCTCTCGCCGCTGGTGGGCGGAGGAGCCCGACCATGTGCTGCGCGTGATGCAGGAACGACACGCCGCCATTGCTTGAATCGCCTGGGGAAAGCCGCGTAGAACGGCCCCCAAGAAACGGAGGAAACATAAGATGATCCGTACCACCCGTCGTGCGGCGCTGGCCCTGCCTGCGCTGCTGCTTCCCGCCACGGCGCGCGCGCAATGGGCGCCCGCGCGTCCGCTGCGCTTCGTCGTGCCCTTCGCGGCCGGTGGCGCCACGGACATCGTGGCCCGCGTGCTGAGCGAGCCGATGGGCGAGCGCCTGGGCCAGTCCGTCGCGGTGGATAACCGCACCGGCGCCGGCGGCAATGTCGGCGTCGAGAATGTGGTGCGAAGCGCGCCGGATGGCATGACCATCCTGATGGGCACGACCGGCACGCTGACCATCAACCCGCATCTCTACGCGAATATGGGGTTTTCGCCCCTGACGGATCTGGTGCCCATCGGGCTGGCCTTCGCCACGGATCACGTGCTGATCGTGAACCCGCAAGTGCCCGCGCAGACGGCGCAGGAATTCCTGGCGCTGGTGCGGGCACAGCCGGGGCGACTCTCCTATGGCTCGGGCGGGAACGGCACCTCGACGCACACGGTCGCCGAGTTGTTCAAGCTGGTGGCCCAGGTGGATATCCAGCACGTGCCTTACCGTGGCTCTGCGCCCGCGCTGAACGACACGGTCGCCGGCAATGTGCAGCTCATGGTGGACCAGGTGGCGAGTGCGCTGCCGCAAATCCAGGGTGGTCGCGTCCGTGCGCTGGCCGTGACCGGGACGCGCCGCCACCCCGCCCTGCCCAATGTGCCGACGGTCGCCGAGATCGGCCTGGCCGCGGCCGAAGCGACCTCCTGGGGCGCGGTCATGGCGCCCTCTGGCACGCCGGCCCCCGCGATCGAGCGTCTGAATGCCGTGCTGCGCGAAGCGCTCGCCTTGCCAGCCGTGAGGCAGCGCCTGACCCAGGTGGGTGCCGAGGCCGTCACCTCCAGCCCGGCCGAACTCGCCGCCTATCTGCGCGCAGAGACCGAGAAATGGGGCCGCGTGGTGCGTGAGGCCCGGATCACGGTGAACTGAGCCCGGCTTCGCCGCGCGGTCCGGGCCGGCGCCTTTGCCTCATCTGGGCCAGGCGGCCTTTTCCATCGCGCGCATCGCGGTCACATCGGGCATTTCCGCGCTGCCGAAGCCGGGCACGGCGAGGCTGGCGATGTCGAGCATCCCCTGCCGGATTTTCAGGCGCGGTCCGTGCGGCGTATCGGCGTAGAGGTCAGGATGCGCATCCATGAAGCGCACCGCCTCCGCCTTGGGGCGCCCTGCGAAACCATCGATGAAATGGTGCCCGTTCCGCTCGACATGCGTCAGGCCCATGGCGCTCACCAAGGCCAGATCCTGCTGCACGCAGATGCCGGCCAGGGTCGTCAGATCCTCGGCCGACATGAAATGCCCATCGCCCCATTCGCGGCAGCGCGCGAGGTTGATGAGAGAGCGCCAGATGCCCTTGCAGGCCTTGGTGGAAACCCCCCCATAGCCAAGTCCCTTCGCCACCACGAAGGCATCCAGCGCGCCGTCGCTTTCATCGATGATGACGGGCCTCGCGGCAGCCAGCGCCGACATGCCCGTCTCCAGCGCTCGGGCGCGCTTCACCGGCTGCTCGATGAAGAGGATGGAGGCACAAAGCCGCCTCAGCCGCGGCTCGGCCTGCATGGCGTGCCAAAGGGCGAGTGCGCCTTTTGCGTCCTCATATTGCTCATTGCCGTCCAGCGTCGCGTGATAGCCGGGCAGGCCGTCCAGCACGGAGGCGATGCGGCTCAGGCGCTCCACATCGGCCCGCACATCGCCGCCGACCTTGAGCTTCCAATAGGTGTGGCGATAGATGGCGGCGACCTCCTCCAGCGTCTCGGGCAGGCCGTCGCCCACGCGCTCCTCCTGGTCGGCCGCGGTGATGGCGTCTAGCAGGCCCACCGTGTGGCGCGCATGGATGCGCCCAGGCGCGGGGGTGGCGGCCAGCATCGCCGCGAAGTCGAAGCCGGCGAGGTCCGGGATCACCGCATGCGGCGCCATGCCGCCCAGATTGGCGCGCAGCCCTGCATCGAAGGAGAGGCCCTGCATCCGCAGCAGCGCATCGAAGGCGGCGCGGTCCCACAGGGCGCGGCCGAAGCTCGCCACCAACGGATTGAGGCCCTCCGCCGCGCAGGCCGCGACATGGGCGGCATAGCCGTCGGCGTAATGGCCGAAGGCCGTGTTGAGGCCCGCCGCCAGGGATTGCGCCTGGGCGATTTCCAGCGCGCGGCGGAGCTGATGCTGGTTATCCGCATCGCTCAGGCCCGCATCCTTGTCGAACCACTTCGCCGCCAGCGTCTCGGCCGCCATCCCCCAGCCGTCGCGGCCCGCCTCGTCTTGGATGCGGGCGCGCACCACGGCCTGGATGCCATCGCGCACCGTGATCACGCCGAAGCGGAAGGGCATACGGAGCGTAAAGGACCATTCAAAGCGCTCGGCTTCGACAAAGCGGAATTTCATGGCGCGAGCCCCTCTTCGATCCCACGCAAATAGCCGATGGCGCGGGCGGCGCAAGCCACGGGGTCGGGGTGGTAGTCAAAGGGCTCCACGCCGCAGATGCCACCATAGCTTGTCGCGGCGAGGGCGCGCAGCACGGGGGCGAAGCGATCGCTCCCCTGGCCGGGGCCGCGACGGTTGCGGTCATTGAGGTGCACATGCGCGATCTGGCCGGTCGGGATATGGGCGCGCAGCAGGGCCTCGGGCGAATTGATTTCGCCATTCCCGGCGGCGCTCACATCGAGCATGGTTCGCAGCGCGGGATGGCCGATGCGCGCCACGATCTGCAATGCTTCCGCCAGTGAGGACGCCCAATTGGTCTGCCCGGGATCGAGCGGCTCCAGCACATAGGTCACCCCCGCCTGGCCCGCATGGGCGGCCACTTTTGCCACCGCCGCCTCAGCCCGTTCGGCATCACCGGCAGCCACCACGCGTCGTTGGCCGGGTGAGCCATGCACCAGGTATGACGCACCGAGATCAACCGCGAGATCCACGAGAGAGCGCATCACATCCACCGTCTGCGCGTGCGCCGCCTCCTCCGTGATGGATAGCCCACTTGGCGCTACCAGCAGCCAATGCAGGCCGGTGATGGGCTGGCCAGCATCTTCCGCCATGCGCCGGAACTCCGCCCGGCGTGAGGCGGGCAGGCGATGCGGCGCCTCGGCGTCCAAGGTGAAGGGTGCGACCTCCAGCCCGTCATAGCCCAGGCTGGCGGACAGGCTCGCCTGTTCGGCGAAGGACAGGTGGCGCAGCACCTCGTTGCAAAGGGCGAAGCGCATGGATGGGTTCTGACTGTCTATTGCGGGTGGCCGCACGATAGCATGGGCGCCCCGCACATCAACCACGCGGTCATGGGCAGAAGCGCCGGCCGCGTCGCCGCCCGCAGCCGCGCCAGGAGTTCGGCGAGGCCACAAAGGCTTCTCCACATAATCGTCGGCCCTGGCGCCAGGCTGGGCAGGTCCCAGGGCACCTCGGCCGGCCCGTTCCACTGCAGGGTGGTGATGGAGGCCAGCACGTCGCCCGCGATGTCCTCCCGCAGCAGCATGGCCGCGCGGGCCAGCGCTATGCGAGTGACCTGACAGTCGGTGCGGGTGTGGGCGTGGCGCCCTATTTCGCCACCAGCGCATTGTCGGCCCCGAGCCGCGGCGCGCCGCCCTGCATGCGCGGGCGCTGCCCGTCGAAGGATAGCGGCATCGCCACCAGAGAAAAATCCTCGCCCGGCACGGGCTGCACCATGTCCAGCGCCTGGACCTGCGGTTCGGCCAGCACCTCGGGAATGGAATTCACCGGAGCGCAGGGCACGCCGATGCGCTGCAGGCGCGCCAGCCATTCCGCGCGCGGTGTTCCGCGCATGATGGCGGCAATCATCGGCAGCAATTCGCCCTGGTTGGTCAGCCGCGCGCGGTTGGTGCCAAAGCGCGCATCGCCCGGCCATTCGGGGTGGCCGAGTTCGACCGCGAAGCGCGTGAACAGCCGGTCATTGCCGCAGCACACCAGGATGGGCGCATCGGCCGCATCGAAGGCCTGGTAGGGCACGAGGTTCGGATGGCCCGAGGCATGGCGTTCGCCAACCACGCCGGTGTTGGCGTAGCCGCTGATCTTCTGCCCCGCCCACATCAGCGCGGTCTCGAGCAGCGAGGTGTTCACCACGCCCCCGCGGCCCGTGCGATGGCGGCGTTCCAGCATCGCAAGCGCCCCCAGGACGGTCCACATCCCGGTGCCCTGGTCCACCACGGAAGCCCCCATGCGCACCGGGGGCCCGCCCGGTTCGCCGGTGATCGAGGACAAGCCGCCGAAGGCCTGCAGCAGCGGTTCGTATCCGGGGCGCAGGCGTTCCGGCCCGACATGCCCGAAGGCCGCCATGGCGCAGTAGATCAGGCGCGGATGGCGCGCGGTCACGGCCTCGGGCCCGATACCCAGCGTCTCCGCCACGCCGGGGCGGAGGTTGTGCACCATGATGTCGGCGTCGGCGAGCAGCGCATGCAGCGCCGCCACGCCCGCTTCCGACTTCAGGTCGAGTGCCACCGACTTCTTGCCGCGGTTGAACTCGTGGAAGTTCAGCGCATCGCCATGGCGGAAGGCGGGGCCCATCTGGCGGGCATCGTCGCCGCCATCGGGCTTCTCCACCTTGATCACCTCCGCACCCAGGTCGGCGAAGATGGCGCCGGCGAAGGGGCCGGCTAGCACCTGGCCGAGCTCGACCACGCGCAGGCCGGCGAGAACGCCCTCGGTCACTGCAACTCGATCCCGGAGGCGGTGACCAGGCGCTTCCATTTGTCGATCTCGGCCGCCTGGAAGGTGGCGAGGTCGTCGGGCGTGCCCGGGCGCAGCATCATGCCGTTGGCCGACAGGCGTTCGTTGATCGTGGGGCGCGCCATGATCTCGTTGATGAGCCCGTTCATGCGCAGCACGATCGGCGCCGGCGTGCCAGCGGGTGCATAGACGGCGTTCCAGGACAGCATCTCGTAGCCGGGGAAGCCCTGTTCCTCGACGGTGGGCACGTTCGGCAGCAGCGAGACACGCTGGCGGCTGGTGACGCCGATCGCCCGCACGCGGCCCTCCCGCGCATGGGGTGCCGACGTGGTGGCATCGACGAACATCACCTGCGTCACGCCGCTGATCAGATCGGTGATGCCGAGCGGGTTCGAACGATAGGTCACGTTCACCATGTCGATCCCTGCCTGCGCCTTGAACATCTCGCCCGCCACGCGCGAGGAAGCCGAGCCGGAGGCGAAGTTCAGCTGCCCCGGATGGGCCCGCGCATAGGCCGCCAGTTCCTGCATGGAACGCACCGGCAGGTCGTTGTTCACCACCACCAGCAGCACGCCCACGCCGATCACCGCGACCGGTGCGAAGTCGGCCACGGGATCATAGGGCAGGCGGCGGAACATCGCGGGGTTTGACCCATGCGTGGTGTTGGCGGTCCAAAGGAAGGTGTAGCCATCGGGCCTGGCGCGTGCGACCGCCTCGGAGGCGATGAAGCCGTTGGCCCCGCCGCGATTGTCCACCACCACGGGCTGGCCGAGTTGAGCCGAGAGGGGGTCGACGAAGAAGCGCGTGGTCACATCGGTGCCGCTGCCGGCGGGGAAGGCGACGATGAAACGGATGGGGCGCGAGGGCCAGGCGGGCTCGGCGGTCTGCGCGCCGGCGGCGACAGGCAGCGCGGCCAGCACGGCAACCGCGGCGCGGCGGGTGATGGGGCGGTGCATCGGGGCGTCCCTCTGGTACGGCGCCCTCTGGCGGGACGCCTGGCGCGGACCTAGGCTTTGCCGCAACAACAGCGTCCCTGCGACGCGGGCGGGTGTCAACGCCCCGCCCATGCGGGACGGGAGGAACCGCGATGTCCGACCTGCCGAAGCACGTCCATTTCCACGAGGAAGGCCCGCGCGAAGGCTTCCAGATCGAACGCGGCAGCTTCCCGCTGGCCGATCGCGCCGCGCTGATCGACGCGCTGTCCGAGACCGGGCTGGAGGAAATCCAGGTCGCCTCCTTCGTCTCGCCCAAGGCGGTGCCGCAGATGGCGGATTCCGAGGCGCTGTTCGCTGCCATCAGGCGCAAGCCGGGCGTGCGCTACGATGCGGTTTGGCTGAACGAACGCGGCTACGAACGCGCCCGCGCCGCGCAGGGCGTGCATATCACCGGGCGCATCGCGCTCTATGCCTCGGATGCCTTTGCGCTGCGCAACAACAACTGCACGGCAGCAGAGATGCGCGCGCGTGTCGATGGCTGGCTCGACCGATACGCCGCGGACGGCGTGCCGATGGAACGTGCGCTGGTGATGGCCGCCTTCGGCTGCAATTTCGAAGGCCCCGTCGCGCCCGAGAAGGCGATCGGCGAACTCGCCTGGGCGTGGCGCACCTGCCTTGCGCGCGGTATGGCCGGGCCGCGATTGTATCTGGCCGACACTATGGGATGGGCCAATCCGCAGACGATCCGCCGTGCCGTGGGCATGCTGCGCGACGCCGTCCCCGAGGCCGAGGTCGGGCTGCACCTGCATGACACGCGCGGCCTCGGCCCGGCCAACATCATGGCCGCGCTGGAGTTGGGCGTGTCGCATTTCGACAGCTCCGTTGCCGGGCTCGGCGGCTGTCCCTTCGCCGGCCATGGCGATGCGAAGGGCGCGGGCAATATCTGCACGGAAGACATGGTCTTCCTGTGCCACGAGATGGGGATCCAGACGGGGATCGACCTGGAGGCGCTGGTCGAGGCGGCGCGCCTGGCCGAGCGGATCATCGGCCGGCCGCTGCCGGGCCGGTTGATGCATGCGGGCACGCTCAGGCCCTATCGGGCGCAGCGGGCGGCGGCCTGAACCGCCGCCCGCGCTGAAGGCGCGGTCCACGGAGAGCGGTGCCGGTGTCGAATTACTGCGACCACCTGCCGCTCTACCGCCAGTCGAAGATTTACGCGCGTGATTGCCTGGACCTGGCGCGCGGGCTGCTGGCGGGCTGGGTCGGCAATTCTGCCGAGTTGGTCGAGCCGCTGGCCGCGTATATCGGCCGCCATGCCCTGGCTGGGCCGCGGGTGCATGCCGACGACACGCCGATGCCGATGCTCGCACCGGACCGCGGTCGAGGCGGGGAAGCGCAATCTCGCCGCGCGACTGCACCTCGTGCTGTCGCGCCGCCGCCAACCAGTTCCGCCTGATGGTGCACACCGGCGCCTACTGGCTGCTGTGGTTGCTGCGCAGCCTGATGCCGAGGCGCTCGACCTAACGCGTCGCGCAGTTCGACACGCTCCGGCTGCGTCTGGTGAAGCTAGCTATCCGCGTCGTCGCGCTGAAGACCCACGCCATGCTGCACCCGCCAAGCGCCTGTCTCGACCAGGCCACCGCGCGCCTCGTTCTTGAACGCCTGCTGCGCCTCTCCTGAGCAACGGGGCGGACGCCTTGCGCCACGCCGGCTCGTCCCGATCCACCCTTCCAAGGGCACGCAGTACCTGATCATCAAGGAGGATCCGAGGGAGCTTGATCTCCGAGCAACCGAGATGATGCCCCGTTCCCTTTCAGGCGGCGAAAACTCGCGAGTGCGACGCGGCCAATTGCATGCCGCTCATTTGCGCTTCTCTGATGGGGCAAATGTTGGGGCAAAACGCCCGCTCGACCAGAAAAAAGCACTGCAAACAGTAATTTGGATCGCAGCGTATGGTGGAGCTGAGGGGAATCGAACCCCTGACCTCGTCATTGC
>JBKJNV010000649.1:0-2544 GCA_046593435.1 Roseomonas sp. | reverse complement strand
GCCAATTGTTGCCGCCGCCGCATCCCTCGATGGTGTAGAGGGCAACGCGCATCGGCGCCGCCGCGCCTTGCAGCCGACCGGGTTCGCTCTCCCGGTAGTTGTGCAGCCAGCAGTCGGGGTTGGCGGCGCGCAGCTGTGCCTGAATTCCAGACGTTTCCTGCGCTGCGACGACGGCCGATAGGAGAAGTGCGCTCGCCAGGAGCGCGGTGGGGGCAAGAGCGCGCTGGAAGGGGGGCCGTCCGTTCAGCATCCATCATCCTACCATGACGGCTCGTCATTGGACGTGACGCGTGCTGACATGCGCTCAACTGTTGTTCTGGAGATTGCCCCGTGACCGAACCCTGCGACCTCACCGCCACCCAGGCCCGCCGCCTGATCGGGCGGAAGAAGCTTTCGCCCGTTGAACTCCTGCACAGCTGCTTCGCGCGCATCGATGCGGTGAACCCGGCGGTCAACGCCATCGTCGCCGAGGATCGCGACGCCGCGCTCGCGGCCGCGGTGGATGCGGAACAGGCGGTGATGCAGGGCGATGCGCTCGGCGCGCTGCACGGCCTGCCAGTCGGCATCAAGGATACAGAGGAAGTGAAGGGCCTGCGCACGACCTATGGCAGCCCGATCTTCCGCGACTTCGTCCCCGAGGCCGATACCGGCATGGTGGCGAACCTCCGCCGCGCCGGCGCGGTGATCCTGGGCAAGACGAACACACCGGAGTTCGCCGCGGGTGCGAATACGCGCAACACGGTGTACGGCGCGACCGGCAATCCGTTCGACCCCACGAAAAGTGCGGCCGGTTCCTCGGGCGGCTCGGCGGTCGCACTCGCCACGGGAATGGCACCGCTCTGCTCGGGGTCCGACAACGGTGGCAGCCTGCGCAACCCGGCGGCCTTCTGCGGTATTGTGGGATACCGCCCCTCTGCCGGCCTGGTGCCGTCCGAGAAGCGCGGGCATGGCTGGTCCAACCTGCCGGTGCTGGGGCCGATGGCGCGCAACGTGCCCGACACCTGCCTGCTGCTCTCGGCCATGGCGTCCGATGATGCGCGCGACCCGCTGGCCTATACGCTGCATGACCGCGCGGTGCGCGGGAAGCCGGCGCTGTTCTCCCCGCCGCGCACCATCGACCTGTCCGGGCTGCGGCTGGCCTTCACGCCCGATTTCGGCATGGCGCCGACCGAGAAGCACATCCGCGGCGTCTTTGCCGAGCGCATCGCCGCCATCGCGCCGCTGTTCGCGGGTGCTGAGGAAGCGAGCCCCGACTGCACCGGCGGCGATGAAAGTTTTGAGATCCTGCGCGCGGCGGGCTTCCTCGCCGCGCATGGGCAGAAGGTGCGCGAGCGGCCGGGCGATTGTGGGCCGAACATCATCACCAATGTCGCAGAGGGCATGGCCTACAGCCTTGATGATTATGCCCGGGCGGCGACCATCCAGACGCGCATGTACCGCGCCTGGCAGGGCTTTTTCGCGAAACATGATGTGCTGATCACGCCATCCATCACCATCAGCCCGCGCCCCTGGCGGGAGCTGTATCCGGATCAGATCGACGGTGCGCCCACGCGCACTTATTTCCACTGGCTGTCGCTGGCCTACTACGTGACGCTGGTGGGCCACCCGGCTGTGTCGCTGCCGCTGGGTGTGGACCGACATGGTATGCCGTTCGGCTTGCAGATTGTCGGGCCGCGCGGGGGTGATGCCTTCGTGCTGGGGATTGCGGCGGCCATCGAGGCGGCGTTTGTGGGGGATGCGGCGTTGGCGCGGCCGGTGCCGGACTTGGCAAAGCTGCGTGCGGCGCGGCCGATCCGTGAGGCGGAGGCTTTTCTCAACTGGGGCTGATGATCCAACACGCCGAGGGATGGGGAAGGATTGGCGCGCCAGGATGACCCTGTACCGCACCTTCCTCGTCATCAGCGGCCTGGTTTGCCTGGTGGTTGTGGGCTTCTTCCTGGCCGGATTGGCCGATGGGTCGGTCAGTTCCTACAACATCGCAATGTGGGTGCCCCTGGTGGGCATCCCCATGGCCGTGCTCTTCGTCGCGATGCAGCTGAAGGCGAATGGCCGGAATGGCGCGGCGACAACCCTGCTGGCCACACTCGCGATCCCCGGCCTGCTGGGCTGCGGCTTCGTGCTGCTGATGATCGTGATGTCCACGACCAATCCGGGCGCGTTTCGCTGATCGCGCCGGCTGGCGCGCGGCGCGGGCTCAGCCGAAGCTGGCAAACACCTTCTGGTCCTTGTTGTCCTGCATCAGCTTGTTCAGCCCCGGCATCTTCTCCATCCCCAGCCCCTGCGGCAGCCCCGTCTCCTCATCCGCCTTGATGTCGGCATAGGCAGCCGAGCCGATCTTCTCCCAGGTCCCCGACGGCTTCTTCACCTCGAATTGCACCACGGTGGCTTTGAACAGCAGCCGCGCGATCGCCTCCTTGGGCGATTTCGGCTTGATGAGGCTGGGCGCCCCGCCCACATCGCGCCAGCCATTGGCCATCGCTCATGCGGTGATTTCGGACTGATCCATGGTCACTGTCCCCCGGCTGCGGAGTCGTCCCGCACGGC
>JBKJNV010000552.1:0-8632 GCA_046593435.1 Roseomonas sp. | reverse complement strand
GGGCAGGCGGTCGATCTCGGCCAGCACCTGTGCGCGCGGGCCTGGATGGGTTGCCAGCAGCCACAGCGTCCAGGTCAGCGCATTGGCCGCCGTCTCGCTGCCGGCGAGCAGCATCATCGCTGTCTCGTTGACCAGCGCCTGGGCATTCTCCCCGGCCGCGTTGCGGATGGCGGCCATCGCCGGGGTGGGCGTGATGATCTCGCCCAGCGCGGCGCTGACCATGGCGCGGAGTGCGAGCGCATGGCCCCGCGCCGCCCGCCCCTGGCCGCGGCCGAACAATGCCGGAAGCCCGAGCAGACCCAACAGGTCCAGGTGCTCGGCCGCCTGCTGGTAGAGGGTGAAGCGCGCGGCCAGTGCATCCGCCGCCTCAGCACCGGAACCCGTGCCGAACAGCGCCAGCATCATCACCCGTGCCGTGGCGGCCGCCAGCGGTGCGCCGATCTCAACCTCGGCCGGGCCTGCGGCGAGGCGCTCGGCGAGTTCCTCGGCGGCGGTGGCGAAAGCACCTTCGAAGGCGGCCAGGCCGGAGATGTGCAGGGCCGGCGCGATGGCAGCGCGGCGCTGCTCCCATACCTGGCCATGGTTGATGAACAGGCTGTCGCCGATCACCGGCTCCAGGGCGCGTACCATCGACGTGCTCTTGGCCTGGTAGGTCTCGTGGCGCAGGACAAAGAGGTCGCGCACGACATCGGGGTGGTTGGCGACCAGCAGCAGCCGGCGCGGCAGGCGCAGGGTGAAGACCTCCCGCCGATAGGCTTCCTCGGGGAAGGCGGAGAGGATGTCACCGCGGGCGCGCAGCAGCCCGAGCAGCCCGGCGGCAGCCCTGCGGGGAATGCGCGGCATGGGTGGGGGCAGGTCAAGCGCGTCGACGGCCATGGCCTTTCCTACTGGCGAAGCGCCCGGCGACCAAACCCGCGCCACCACCGGGTCCGGCGCGCGGCTTTGTGAGCCACTGGTCTCCGTATCAACCGTTGCGCTTAAGGAAGGGCTTATGCGATGCTTTCCGGCAACGGAGGACTTCCACATGACCCGATACCTTACCCTGATCGTGGCGGCACTGAGCCTGCCGGCGCCGCTGCTGCCGGCGGCGGCCCAGACTTCCCCCGGGGTTGATCCCCTGGTCGGCCGCATCATCGACCAACTCACCCCCGGCAGCACGCGGGGGATCCGCGTGCCGCAGCAGGAAATCACGCAGCCAGGGCAGAACCTGCCCCGCGCCCGGCCAGCGGAGGCGCCGATTCGCGCCGACACCACCGCGCCTTCGGGCACGCCCGCGCTTTCGGTGCTGGTGAATTTTGCCTCGGGCTCCGCGACGTTGTCGGCGGAGGCGGAGCGTGCGTTGGCACCGGTCGCCCAGGCGCTCGCCTCGCCCGCACTTGCATCTTTCCGCTTCCGCATCGAGGGCCATACGGACACCACCGGCGACGCCGCCTCCAACCAGGCATTGTCGGAACGCCGCGCCGGCGCCGTGCGCGACTATCTGATCCAACGCTACGGCGTCAGCCCGAACCGCCTTGAGGTTGTGGGCCTGGGCGACACAAACCTGCTGGTTCGCACCGGGTCTCAGGTGCCCGAAGTGCGCAACCGGCGCGTCCAGGTCCTGAACATCGGTAGTTGAAAAGGGGTGAGTGCAGTCGCCGGGTCCGCTCATCCGGCGCGGCGCGGTCTCTATAAAGCAAAGCGTCTCGCGCATCGGATGTCTCATCGCGCGGGACCGTCGTAGAATTTTTTCTTTTGCCTGCCCCCGTTAAATGTTACTTAATCGATGCGTCAGGGGGATATTGGGCGTTCATGGCTGGTTTTCGACGCTGCGGACTCAATGTTTGCATTCTGTTCGCGATGACGAGCTGGGCGGTCAATGCCCAGGTCGCGCCGCCCATACCGCCTAGTCGCAGCATCGAGGACCTGGCGCCGCGCGAGACGCCGCGCCTTGGCCCGCGCATCCAACCCGCGCCACCAGAGCCACAGCGCGGCCCGGGCGAGGGTCGCCTCGTCACGATTGCCCGGGTCGCCATTGCGGGCAACACGGTGCTCAGCGAGGCCGCCCTGCGGCCGCTGGTCACCCCGCTCGAGGGGCAGAACGTCACGCTGGCCCGCGTGGAGCAGGCCCGGCTCGCCATCGTCACGGCGTATCGCAACGCCGGCTACGCCTTTGTCACGGTGGCCGCAGCGCTCGCACCCTCCGGGCCGGATCGGTCCGACCTGCAGCTTTCCGTCACCGAGGGCTACGTCGCCGAGGTTCGGCTGGAAGGCGATATCGGGCCCGCTGGCACCCAGGTGCTCCGCTTCCTGAACAACGCGACCGAACAGCGCCCAATCCGCGTCGAGACGCTGGAGCGGGCGCTGCTGCTTGCCTCCGATGTGCCTGGGGTGACGGTGCGCGGCCTGCTCCAGCCGGTGCAGGGTGAGCCCGGGGCGCTGCGGCTGGTGGCCCAGGTCACCCGCCGCTCCATCAGCGGCTATGGCACCGTGGACAACCGCGCCTACCGGCTCACCGGGCCGTTCCAGGCGCTGGCCGTGTTGACCGCCAACTCGTTTACGGAATACGGCGAACGCACCGAGGTCTCCGGTTTCGTCGCGGAGCGTGAATCACAGTATTTCGCGCAGGCCGCGTTCGAAACCTTCATCGGCGCCTCGGGCCTGCGCGTGCGCCTGTATGCCGGCACCGGCGTCACCCGCCCGATCGGGGAGCTGCAAAGCGTCGGGTTCGCCGCCATCACCCAGGTCGGCGGCTTCAGCCTGTCCTACCCGATCATACGCTCGCGCCCGCTGAACCTCACCGCGGTGGGGCAGTTCGACCTCTACAATGCGGTGATCGAGAACGAGGTCAGCGGCAACGTCAGCCGCGTGGCGCGCGACGAGATCCGCACCTTCCGCGGCGGCTTCGACCTGCAGGCGGGCGACAGCGCATTCGGCATGCTGCCGCTCGCGATCAACCTGGGCACCGTGCGCGTGTCCCAGGGCACCAACCGCCTCGGCGCGAGCCGCAACCTCGCACTCGATGCCTCACGCCAATCGGCCGCCTTCAACTTCCTCAAGCTGTCCGGCGAGTTCCAGCGCACCCAGCCGCTGTTCGCGCCATTCGCTGACACGATGATCAATATCCAGGGCCTCGTTTCGGGGCAGTGGACGAACGACATCCTGCCCTCGGCCGAACGGTACTTCCTTGGCGGCAACCGGCTGCTGCGGGGCTACCATGTGGGCCAGGTGGCGGGCGACCGGGGCTATGGCTATGCGCTGGAGCTGCAACTGGACACCGCCTGGGATGTGCCGGTGACACCCTTCCCGGGTAGCGGCCGGGCGACCAGCCAGTTCTATGTTTTCCAGGATTATGGGCGCGTGACCCAGAACCTGGATTCCGACCGCAACGTGAAGGCGGTCAGCTACGGCGGCGGCATCCGCACCCTGCTCAGCGAAACGGTCGGTATCGACCTGGAATTCGCACGACGCCTCACGCGGCGCGTCGACGGCGAGAATGCCGATCCACTGCGCAGCGACTACGTCTACATTCGCACTCACGTGAGGTTCTGACCCATGGCCCAGCGCGCTGCCCCTCGGCCGCTTGCCTCCGCTTCGTCGCGCCTCGCGTTGCGTCTCGGGCCCATCGCCGCGCCGCGCGCGTGGTTGTTGCGCACGACCGCCCTGCTGCCCGTGGCGCTGGCCAGCTTTGGCGCGCATGCGCAAGCGCCCACGGGCGGGCAGGTGGTGGCAGGCCAGGCCGGCATCGCGCAGACCGGCACGCAGACCACCATCACGCAGGCCACCGATCGCGCCGCGATCAACTGGCAAGGCTTCAACGTCGGCGCCGGGCATACAGTGCAGTTCCAGCAGCCCAATGCCGGCAGCTGGACGCTGAACCGCGTGGTTGGGCCTGATCCCTCGGTGATCGCCGGCCGCATCACCGCCAATGGCGGCGTCGCGCTGGTCAACCAATCCGGCATCCTGTTCTCGCGCGGTGCGCAGGTGGATGTGGGCTCGCTGATCGCGACGGCGCCGGGCATCACCAACGAGAATTTCATGGCCGGGCGCATGCGCTTCGACCAGGCGGCACGGCCCGGAGCGCAGGTGCGCAATGAGGGCCGCATCACCGTCATGGATCGCGGAATCGCGGTGCTGGCGGGTCCGCGCGTGTCGAACACCGGTGAAATCCGTGCCCGTCTCGGCCGTGTTGTCCTGGCCGGTGCGGAGGCCTTCACGCTCGACCTTGCCGGCGACGGGCTGATCAGCATCGACATCACCCAGGCAGTGCGGGGCGGCGGTGCGGGCGTCGTTACCAATGAGGGGCTGATCGAGGCCAATGGCGGCTCCGTACTGCTGACGGCGTCCGCGGCGGGCGACCTGGTCGAGGGCCTGGTGCGCAATACGGGGACCATCCGCGCCAATACCGAAGCCGGGCAGACGGGCCAGGTCGCGGTGCGGGCGACAGGCGGCGGCGTCGAGGTTACGGGCCGCATCGAGGCGACCGGTGCGGCGGGGAGCCGCGGCGGCACCATCGCGGTGCAGTCGGACCGATCCGTGCGGGTGGCCGCGGGTGCGACGCTCGATGCCTCGGGCGGGGCGGGCGGCGGTACTGTGCTGGTGGGCACCACGGGCGTGGGCCGCAACCAGACCATGGCGCGCAGCACCGCGGTCGAGCGCGGCGCGACGATCCGCGCCGACGCGACCGTGCTCGGCCAGGGCGGCACGATTGCGATCAATTCGAGCGAGGTGAGTCTGGTCGAGGGTACGCTGTCCGCCCGCGGCGGGCCGCAGGGCGGCAATGGCGGGTTCATCGAGATTTCCGGCCAGGCGGTGCTGAACATCAACCAGGCGCCGGTCGATGTCACAGCACCGAATGGCACGGTCGGCACCATCCTGATCGACCCGCAAAGGATCCGCATCACCGATATCGCGGCGGTCGCGCCCAATGTGGTGCAAGCTGGGCCGCTGCCTGGCACCGTGACCGTCAATACCGCGCCCGATACCGGGGCGGTCCTCGTGCGCCCGGCGGATATCGCGGCGGTCGTGGGCAATTTGATCCTGGAGGCCGGCCTCGGCATCACGGTCGAGGCCGCGGTGACCAAGGCAGCGGGCGACCTCACGCTCCGTACGCTGAATGCCGGAGCCACGGGCATCGAAATCGGTGCCAGCATTTCGCTCACCGCCGGCAGTTTTTCCGCGACCACCGCGGGCACCTTCACCATTGCCGCCGCAGGCGTCGCACTGAGCAGCGGCTTCGTCAGCACCGGCGGCAGCGTGAGTGCCGCCGCCGTCGGCGCTGCGCTCACCATCAACGCCACGGGCAATGTCGCGCTGGGTGGGGCGATCAGCAGCCCGACGGTGACGATCAACACCGGCGGCGCGGTGACGCAGAGCGGCACGCTCACGACCGGGGCGCTGACCGTGGTGGGTGCGGGCGGCGTGGGCAATGCCGCCAGCATCGTGCTTGGGACGACCACCAACGCCATCACCGGGGTGACGTCGCTGGCAGCGACCGGCGCGGTGACGCTGCATGCCGGCGCCGGCGCGGTTTCGCTGGCCAATGCCGCCTCGGGTGCCGCACTCTCGATCACGGCGGGTGGCACAGCCACGCTGACCGGCGCGCTGACCGGCACCACGGTGAGCGTGACGGCCGGTGCGATCAGCCAGACCGGCGGCAGCATCAATGCCGGTGCGGGCACGGGCGCCATCGCCTTCAATGCCAGCGGCGCAATGGTGCAGTCCGTCGGCGCCGCGCTCTCGGGCGGTGCGCTCACAGTGCGCGGCACCACCGGCGGCGTGAGCTCGGCGGGCAGCTTCACCTTCGAGACGGGCACCAATACGCTGGGCTCGATCGATGCGCGGACGACCGGCACGCTGCTGCTGCAGGCCAGCGGCAATGGCGGCACGCTGGGCGTGGCTGGTGCGGTCAGCACCGGCTCCGGCCTGGTGAGCATCACCGGCAATGCGGGCACCTCGCTGAATGTAACGGGGGCGATCACCGGCACGGCGGCCGTGACGTTGACCGGCAATTCCATTGCACTCGGGGCGAATGTCACGGGCGGTTCGGGCGCCGTGGTTGCGCTGCAACTGCGCGATGGCGGGCTGCTGAGCGGCACGGGCGTGCTGGGTGGCGCGGGTGCGAGCACGGCGCGGGTTGGCGCGGTGGGGGCCGGCAGCAACCTCACCACCGGGGCTATCGCGGCGGGGGGGGGGAGCGTGACGGTCGATGCGGCGACGCTGAACGTCGCCACCACGGCCAATCTGGTGCTGGGCGTCAATGCGGCGGGCATCACCACGGCCGGGGCGGTGACGATCGCCGATGCGCTGACGCGGGGCGCTGCCCAGGCAATCGATATTCGCGGCAGCGGCGCCATTGCGGTCAGTGCCGGGATCTCGGCGACGGGCGTCACCATCGCCTCCTCCGGCAGCACGGTGACCCAGAGCGCCGGCACCATCGCCGGCGGTGCGGCTGGTGTCAGCGTCACAGGCAATGGCACCGTCACGCTCGACGGCACGATCACCGGCGCGACCATCGCACTGCGGTCGGTGACCGCCAATGTCACCCAGACCGGCGGGGCCATCACCGCCAGCGGCGGCACGGCGACGCTGACCCTGTCCGCTGCCGGCACCATCAGCCAATCCGGCGGCACGATGACAGCCGGGAGCCTGCTCGCGGTCGGCGCGGGCGGCACCGGCACCGCGGCGGGCAGCATCGACCTCAATCGATCCAGCAACGCGTTGGCGGTCGTCGCCGAGGCGCGTTCGGGCGCGGCGCTCACCATCAACACGGGCGGCGGGGCGACCTCGATCGCGACGGTTAACGCGGTGGGCAATGTCTCGCTGACCGGCGGGGGCGCCACCACGCTGACCGGCGCCATTGCGGGCGCGAACATCACCATCACCGCGACCACCTCCATCAGCCAGACCAGCGGCAGCGTGAATGCCGGCGCGGGCAACCTGTCACTGCTGAGCGACGGCACCATCACACAATCGGGCACCAGCACCATCACGACCGGCGGCCTGACGATTGGGGGCAGCAGCGGCGCGCGTTCCGGCGTCGTGACGCTGAACCAGAGCACCAATGCAATCGCGGGCGTTACCGATGCCCGCAGCACTGGCGCCATGACCATCCATGGCGGCGCCGGCGCCATGTCGGTCACGCTCGCTGACGCGACGGACCTGCTGACGCTGACCGCCGGCACCACCGCGACGCTCACCGGCGCGATTGCGGGCAATGGCGTCAGCATCAGCGCGACGACATCCATCAGCCAGACCGGCGGCAGCGTGGACAGCGGCGCTGGCGCGTTGACGCTGCGCAGCAACGGAACCATCAGCCAGTCCGGTGGCAGCCTGACGACCACGTCGCTGACATTGGGCGGCATCACGCTCGGGACGCGCTCCGGGGCGGTCACCCTCGGCGAGACATCGAACGCCATCAGCCTGATCGCCGATGCGCGCGCCACCGGCGCGATGGCCATCCATACCGGGGCGCCCAACCTCGCAGTCACCAATGCCGACGCGACCGGGCTGCTGACGCTCACCACCTCCAATGACGCCTCGCTCGCCGGCACCCTGACAGGGGCTGGCGTCACGATCACGGCCGACAGCATCACGCAAACGGCCGGCACCATCGCCGGCGGTGCCGGCACCGTGACACTGCGCAGTGACGGCAATGTCGTCCAGTCGGGCACCGGCACCATCACGGGTGCGGCCCTTGTGGTAAGCGGCGCCGCCGGTGGAACGGACGCCTCCAACACCATCACCCTGGACCAGGCGGGCAACAGTTTCGCCGCCATCACCAGCGCGCGCGCGACCGGCGTGGTCACGATCCGCTCGGATGCCGCGACCCTCGCGGTCGGGGTGACGGAAGGCAACGACATCATTATCCGGGGCGGCGGCGCGACCACCGCCATCACGCTGACCGGCACGATGACCGCGAGCGGCGCCGGCGCCAACGACGTGTCGCTGCTCACCAACGGCACCATCGCGCAGAATGCCGGCGCCATCATCACCGGCGACCTGCTGACCATCGGCGGCTTCAGCGTCACCAACGCCGCAAGCGCGAGCCTGACCGAAGCCAACGTCGTCGGCTCGGTCAGCGCCAACGTCACGGGCGCGCTCGCCTTCACCACGACGGGGGCTTTCAGCACCAACGGCAACACGATCAATGCCGGCTCGCTGGCGCTCACCGCCTCCTCCATCACGGTCGCGACTGGAGACACGCTGAGCGTCAGCGCAGGCGACCTGGCCCTGGTCGGCACCACCACCTCCGGCAACGCCATCAACATCATCGGCACGCTGACCGGCCGGCCCGGCCAGCGCATTGTTCTGCGCGGCGACGAGATCGACATCTCCTCCACCAGCGGCAACGGCATCATCACCGCCAATGGCCTCGCCGCCATCGAGGTTGGGCCGCTGAGCGCGAACCGCGCCATGCTCATCGACCAGAACAGCGGCGGCTCGCTGCGGCTTGATACCGGGACCGTCGGCCGCTTGATCGCCGCCGCGCCAGCACGGCTGCAATTCGGCGAAACGACGATCGGCGCCTCGACGATCCGCGGCACCAATGTGAGTGTCGTGAACGGCGGCCTGATAGCGCTGGCCGGCACGACACGGCTGGTCATCGCGACCGATGGCTTCATCGCGGTCAATGCGCCGCTTTCCGTCGCCA
>JBKJNV010000547.1:0-4596 GCA_046593435.1 Roseomonas sp. | reverse complement strand
GCGCGGAAACCGACCCGAGCACGCCCGAGGAGTTCCGGGACCTGTCGCGCCGCGAAACCGAGAAATGGGCCCGCGTGATCAAGTCCTCCGGCGCGAAGGTCGACTGATGGCCGGCTTTCCAGCGAAAACCAGGCGATGAGCCCATGGAAGGCCGCGCGGCCTGGCGACACGCTTGCGGCGGTGGACACGCCCGCGCTGATGCTCGATCTCGATGCGTTCGAGCGCAATTTGCAGCGCATGGCCGACAGCCTCCAGGGCAGCACCGTCCGCCTTCGCCCACATGCCAAGTGCCACAAGACGCCCGAGATTGCGCTGCGCCAGATCGCGCTCGGCGCGGTCGGCATTTGCTGCCAGAAGGTCAGCGAAGCGGCGGTGTTCGTGGCGGCAGGCATCCGCGATGTTCTGGTGACCAACCAGGTCGTCGGGGCCGCCAAGCTGCGCCGCCTGATGGA
Source organism: Roseomonas sp. (assembly GCA_046593435.1). Lineage (GTDB taxonomy): Bacteria > Pseudomonadota > Alphaproteobacteria > Acetobacterales > Acetobacteraceae > Plastoroseomonas. Next base: position 4,144 of record JBKJNV010000547.1, on the reverse strand, counting down.
ACTGGCGCGCCAGGCGCGCATGGGTGTGCTGGTTGACCACGCCATGCAGGTCGAGGCCCTGGCCGGTGCCGCCCAGGCGCACGGTGTCGCGATCGATGTGTATGTAGAGGTCGATGTGGGCGCCGGCCGATGTGGTGTGGCGCCTGGAGCCGAGGCGGCGCAACTGGCCCGGCGCGTGGCGCAATCGCCGCCGCTTCGCTTTGCCGGCCTGCAGTGCTACCACGGCCCTGCGCAGCACTTGCGTACGCCGCAGGCGCGCGTCGAGGCCATTGAGCAGGCCGTGCGGCAGGCGCGCCTGAGCCGGGAAGCGATCGAAGCCTGCGGCATCGCCGTGGAGCGCATCACCGGAGCGGGCACCGGCACGTTCCGGCATGAACGCGATTCAGGTGTTTACAACGAGCTGCAGGCCGGCTCCTACGTTTTCATGGACCGGGACTATGGCGACAATCAGCCGGGCGAGGGCGACATTGTTTTCGAGCATGCCCTGTTCGTCAAAACGAGCGTGATGAGCCGGCCCACGTCCGAGCGTGCCGTGGTCGATGCCGGCCTGAAAGCCTCCAGCGTGGATTCCGGCATGCCGACCATCTGGCAGCGCCCCGGACTGCGCTATGCCAAGGCCGCCGACGAGCATGGCGTCATCATGACGCCGGAGGACGCCGCGCTTTCCCTGGGCGACATGCTGCTGCTGGTGCCCGGCCATTGCGACCCCACCGTCAACCTGTATGACGAGCTGGTGTGCGTGCGTGGCGACACGGTCGAGGCGATCTGGCCGATCGCGGCACGCGGCGCGCTGCTTTGAGGCAACGCCCGCCAAGCCGGTTCAGCGCGCGCCGGGCCGCTCGGCGACCATCTGGATCTCGACCAGAAAACCATGGTGCAGCGCCGGCACCGGCACCACGGCGCGCGCCGGGCGGTGGCTGCCAAAGCGCTCGGCATACAGCTGATTGAACGCCGGCCAGTGTTCCACGCCGGCCAGGTACACCGTGGCTTGCACCACATCTCCCAAGCCGCAGCCGGCCGCTGCCAGCACGGCGCTGCAATGGTCAAGCACCGAGTGCACCTGGGCCTCGAAAGGCAGGGGCGGTTGGTTGTTGCCGGCTGGCAGCATGCCCGAGACGAACACCAGACCGCCGGCCTCGACCGCCTGGGAATAATGACCGCCCGGCGTGGGCGCCTGGGCTGAGGAAATGAAGTTCATCGCGGCTCTTTTCCTGTTTTCAACCGGTCGTTTCTACCAACCATAAAAACGCCGCCAGACTTCGGTCAGGCACTGCCCTGCGTCCAGCGTCTGGTAGCTGGGGAACTGGGCCGCCGTCGCGCAGGCGTGGTTGGGCAGGATGCGGACCTGGCTGCCGATCGGCAAAAAGGGCGGCGCGCCTGCGGCCGTGCTGCCCGGCCGCCGGGCAATGATGCCGTGCTCCTGGTTGGCATCGACCATGAGCAGGTCGTCCAGCGGCAGGCCGTCGGCGCTGCAGACCACGCCGTAGCCCTGGTCCACCGCCTGCTTCGACGTGCCGCGGTCACGCGACATCGCCATCCAGCCGGCGTCGGTCAGGGTCCAGCCCTTTTCATGCTGATGCCCGATTACGGTCGCCAGCACCGACACCGCGATGTCGTCCAGCCGGCACACGCCCAAGCCGGCCATCACCAGGTCGAAAAACACAAACACGCCGGCGCGCACTTCGGTCACGCCGTCGAGGTGGTCGGCGAACAGCGCCGTCGGCGTCGAGCCGACGCTGACCACCGGGCAGCCGTGGCCGGCCGCGCGCAGGCGCTGCGCCGCCAGCACCACGGCGGCGCGTTCCTGCTCGGCCAGGGTGCGGATCGCGTCGAGCGACCGGCAGTTGTAGGAATCGCCGGCATGCGTCATCACGCCGCCGACGTCCAGGCCCTGTGAGCGCAGCGCCTCGGCAATCGCCAGCAGGTCGGGCGAGGCGGCCTGAACCCCCGAGCGGTGGCCGTCCGAATCGATTTCGATCAGCACCTGCAGCCGCGCATCGCCGCTCAGCGCCTGCGGATTGAGCTGCCGCGCCATTTCGACGCTGTCGACGATGACCGAAAGTTTCACACCCGACTCGCGCAGGCGCAGTGCATGGCCGAGCTTGTTGGGCGACAGGCAGACCGCATACAGGATGTCCTGGATGCCGTGCGCGCTGAAATACTCGGCTTCGCGCAGCGTGGACACCGTGATCCCCCGGGCGCCAGCAACCAGCAGGCGCTGCGTCACCTCGAGGCACTTGTTGGTCTTGACATGCGGGCGAAAGCGCACGCCGTGCCGGCCCATGCGATCGCGCATGCGCTCGATGTTGTTGTCCATCCGGGCTGTGTCCAGCAGCAGCGCGGGCGTTTCCAGAAGGCCGAAGCCGGGGGTCGTGTTCATGGGCTTCTCGCTTGCAAAAAGGGGTCAGGCCAACTCGCGCCGCAGCACCCGGCCGGGCCGCGCGCCGCTGGTCTGGCCGTCGCGCCACACCACCTGGCCGTTGACCATCACCGTGTCGATGCCAATGGCCGGGGCAATCGGTTTCTGGAAGGTCGCGCCTTCGTCCACCGTGTCGGGGTTGAGCAGCGTCAGGTCGGCAAAAGCGCCTTCCCGCACCACGCCGCGCCCGGTCAGGCCGAAGTTTTTCGCGGTCAGTCCGGTCATCTTGTGGATCGCGGTTTCCAGCGTGAACAGGCCGAGCGCGCGGCCATAGTGCCCGAGCACGCGCGGAAAGCTGCCCCACAGCCGGGGATGCGGCGCCTGGTCATGCGGCAGGCCGTCCGAGCCGATCATGGTCTGGTCAAACTTGAGAATGCGCTGCACGTCGGCGTCGTCCATCATGTAGTAGATGGCGCCGGCGGGCACCAGGCGATCGACCACCTCTTGCAGCGTGCCGCCGAGTTCGGCCATGATGTCGCTCAGGTCCCGGCCGGCGACTTCCGGCATGGCTTCCGACCAGGTCACGGTCACCCGCGTGGCATTGACCGCGCGGTGCGCCGACAAGATGGTGGACGACGCCGGGTAGGGATAGCAGTCCAGGCAGATCGGCTGGCGCTGCATGTTATCTGCAATGAACTTGAGGGTTTCGGTGGAGCGCCCGTAGTTCTTCACGCCGACCACCTTGTGGTGCGAGATGACGACCGGCACATCGACCTCGCGGCCAATCCTGAAAGTCTCGGTCAGCGACTTGATCACGTCATCGCCTTCATTGCGCATGTGGGTGCAGTACACGCCGCCGTGCGCGCGCAGCGGCTCGCAGATCGCGATGACTTCCTCGGTGGGCGCGGCAATCGAGGGTTCGTAAAAAAGACCGGTGGACACGCCGATGGCACCGGCCTGCATGGCTTCCTCGACCAGCGCGCGCATGGCGGCGATCTCGCTGGCACTGGCCGGCTGCGTCAAATCGTCCATGGTAGCCACGCGCAGCGTCGTGTGGCCCACCAGCATGGCGCAGTTGGTGGCTGCCGGCTGGGCGCGCAGGGCGTCCAGGTAGCTGGCGAAATCGGGGTAGCGGAACCATTCGCCGGTGCCGTCGAGCAGGTTGAGCGGCGGCGTGACCGGATCGGGAATCGGGCGCGGCATCGGCGCCAGCGACACGCCGCAGTTGCCGCCTATCACGGTCGTGATGCCCTGACTGACCTTGGGCGCCATGTCGCCGCCCGACAGCATGAGGCGGTCGTCATGGGTGTGGGCGTCAATGAAACCGGGTGCCAGCACCATGCCGGTCGCGTTGATTTCGGTACTTGCGCTGGCGTCGTGCAGATCGCCGATGCGGGCGATGCGATCGCCATTCACGCCGACATCGCCGCGATAACGCGCGGCCCCGGTGCCATCCACGATGGAGGCGTTGCGGATCAGTACATCGAAATGCTCGCTCATGAATCTACCCTCGGCGCTTGGTTGCGGAAGCTGCAGTTTAGTAGCGCTATTGCGTAAAATTACTGAACAGTACTAACACTTACCCTGAAAAAATCTTACGAATGTCGAACGACGTCACAGACTTGCGGTTTTTCGTCACGCTCGCCGAAAACGGCACCCTGGCCGAAACCGCGCGGCGCATGGACGTCACGGCTTCGGCCGTCTCGCAGCGCCTGCGGCAACTCGAAAACCGCCTTGGCGTCCTCCTGATTCATCGCAGCACGCGGCGCTTCAACCTGACCGATG
>JBKJNV010000311.1:0-7035 GCA_046593435.1 Roseomonas sp. | reverse complement strand
GGCCCGTCGCGAGCTGCTGTCGCCAGATGACGTGTCCATAGACCTATCCGGTGCCGAGTATGACCTGCTGCTGGCCTTCCTGGAGCACCCGCAGCGCGTGCTGTCCCGGGAGCAGCTTATGGAGGTCGCCAAGCGCCGTGTTGGCGTGGATCCGTTCGACCGCACCGTGGACGTGCAGGTCAGCCGGCTCCGCCGCAAGATCGAACCCGACGAAAGCAGTCCATCGCTCATTAAGACCGTGCGCGGTGCAGGCTACGTGCTCGTGGCGGACGTGACCCGCGCGTGAGGGCTGTGTGGCCGCTTACCATCTGGCCCCAGAGCCTCGCGGGTCGGGTAACTCTGCTGTTGCTGGGTGGGCTGACCCTTCTGCATTCGGGAAGCATGATCGTTCATGAACGGGCGTTGCGAGGCGCTGAAAGTGGCGCGCGTATCGAACGCCTTGTGGAGCGGCTATCCGCTGCCTCTGCCCTGGTCGCGGCCGCACCCGAGCAATCGCGCGATTCGGTGGCGCATGGCTTATCGATGCCGGGAATTGAGCTGCATTGGGATCGGGTGGCGCCAGTGCCGCACGGTCCCGTGCCCGAACCGCTGGCAGTAGCTGCGGCGCGTCTGGGGCCTGGTGTTCGGCTGGCTTGGGACCCGGAGGCCGAGCCTGGGCACCGGGCGGTGGGTGCCGTGCCGGTCTCCTCAGGCGGTTGGCTTGCCTTTTCCGCTAGCTGGACAGGAGGGGGGGCGGACACGGAGCACGGCAGCCTTGCCTCCATGCTTGCCATGGCGCTCGGCATCGCCATGGCGTCCGTGCTTGTGGTGCGTTGGATCACGCGGCCGCTGCGCCGGTTGGCTGATGCCGCCGACAGCATCGGCCGCGACCTCAGCGATCGTCCGCTGCCCGATGACGGGCCGAGCGAGGTGCGTCATGCCGTAGCGGCCTTCAACGCCATGCAGGCTCGCATCCGCCGTCTGGTCGAGGACCGGACCGAAGCGCTGGCTGCGGTCAGCCACGACCTGCGTACGCCCTTGGCGCGCCTGCGGCTGCGGGCCGGATTCCTGCCCGAAGGCGACGGTCGGAACCGCATGGAGGCCGATCTTGCCGAGATGGAAGCGATGGTCGGCCGCACGCTCGACTATATCCGCGAAGGGCGAGACGCCGAACCGGCGCGCCCAACCGACCTTGCCGCCATTCTACAGACGCTGGCCTCTGACGCGACGGATGCCGGCCATGACGTTGCCTATGAGGGACCTTCCCGCGTTGTGCTGCCGCTTAGGCGACTGGCCGCCAAACGAGCATTGTCGAACCTGGTGGAGAATGCGGTTACCCATGGTGCACCACCCGTGCGGCTGGAGATCCGCATAGAGGCCGAGCAGGTGGTGGTGAACATCACCGATGCAGGCCGCGGCATTGCGCCAGACGATCGCGCACGTGCGCTGGAACCTTTCGTTCAGCTCGACGCAGCGCGTGGCAGAGGCGGTTCCGGCCTTGGGCTTGCCATCGCGCAGCGCTTCGCGGAAGCCAGCGGCGCGCTCCTCGAACTTGATGCCGCCGACAGAGGTGGGCTGCTGGTCCGACTGACGCTCCCGGGTCAGGGATCCTAAACGGCGCGGATCTTACTGCTGCTGCTACCTTGCCCAACCCCACTTGGCGAATTTTTCATCCGGGCGGAGCGGCCGCCGCACCACTTCAAGCAGCCAACCGGTCGTTCGGCCGACCGCCGGGTTGACGGCGAAGTTTCCGATTGCGGCGGCTGCGCCAAGGGTGTTCGCGCAACGCTGGACGCCATGATGCCAAGCGCGGAATCGCAATCCAACCTTGCGATGAAAGAAGCGCGCGTTGAGCCACGCGCCCCAGGACCGATCCTCGCGGCGTGACGCAATGCTGGCTGGCAGGCCAGAGCGGCGCAGAGCTGATCGTGTCGACATACTATGTCACGCACCGGAGAAGCTCCGATGCAGACTTGGGGACATAAAGAAGCCCCACGTTCAAAAGGATTAAACATATGCGGCGCATCTTCTTGGCCACCATCTCGGCCGCCCTCGTCGGCATCGGCACCCTCGCGGTGGCGCAGCCCCAGCATCCGCCAGGCCATGCTGCTCCCCGTCCGGGTGGAATGATGCAGGGAATGCCCATGATGCAGGCGCCTGCAGATGCGACCCCCGCAACACGCGCCTACATCGCGGTGATGAACCGCATGCATGAAGGCATGATGATCACCTATTCCGGGAATGCCGATCGCGATTTCGTCGCAGGCATGATTCCCCATCACCAGGGCGCCATAGACAAGGCGCGCGTGGTCCTTGAACACGGACGCGACCCTGAGGTTCGTGCCCTGGCTGAGGGGATCATCCGCGATCAGGAGCGCGAAATTGCGCAGATGCGAAACATCCTCCAGCGGCTGCCGGCTCGTTAGAGCACGATCCGTCCGCTTGGACGGATCTCGTGCTCTAGAAACACATGATCCTAAGGCAAAAAGTAGGCGGGCGAGCCATGTCGGATCATTCCCGTGGGAGTTTCAAGCATGGTTTCCCGTAGAGTCTTGGGCCTGACGCTCGCCGGGACTGCGTTTGGTCCCTCAACCTGGGCGCAGGCCCTGGAGGTAGAGGTGTGGCGTGACCCGACCTGCGGCTGCTGCGGCGGCTGGGTGACACATCTGCGCGCTTCAGGCTTCACCGTGATCGACCGGGTTGTCCCCTCCGTTGCACCGTTCCGCCGCATGCTCGGGACGCCCGCAGACCTTCTGTCCTGCCATGCGGGGCGTGTCGCAGGACTGGCTCTGGAAGGTCATGTCCCGGCTCACGCAATTCGCATGGCGCTGCGCGAGCGAGCCCCGGGCGTAGTGGGACTATCTGTTCCAGGCATGCCCATCGGCACGCCGGGGATGGAGGTTCCCGGCCGCGAGCCGGACATCTACGAGGTGATCACCTGGTCAAGCGATGGCACCCACCGGCCTTGGATGCGTATGCGTGGCGGCGACCCGGCTTGATTAGGATCAATGCGCCGAACGGCACCTTTGCCGCACGGTGAAGCGCTCGCCCAGTCTTCGGTACCGGCCTGCCACACACCGCTTCAGTTTCGCTCCAGCATTGCGACATACACAGCACAAAAAAGAAAAAGGACAAGACGATGAGGAAGCTCAGCGCGTTCACGACGGTCGCCGCCCTGACGTTTGGGATCATGGGAACTGCACTCGCGCAGGCACCACCTCCGGCCGGAGCAGCCACCGATCCGCACCATCCCGGCACGCCGGCCGGCGCGCCCCAGCCAGCGCCGCCATCCGCCCCGCATGGTGCTCCAGCCCCGGGTGCCGCGAGCCCAGGTGCCGGAATGATGGGTGGCGACATGGGCCGCATGATGCAGCAGATGATGCAAAGCCGCATGGCAGCCGCATCAATGCAGCCCTTCCGCCGTATCGAGGGCCAGCTGGCCTATTTCCGCGCCGAGCTGCGGATTACGGATGCCCAGCTTCCGCAATGGAACGCCCTGGTCGACGTTGTCCGCACCAATGCCGACAGGCTCCGGCAGGCAACGCAGCAGGCGATGGGCACCGCCACGGGCCCCACCACCGTTCCACAGCAGATGGAGCGACGTATCGCTCTGCTCTCCGCCCATCTGGAAGCGATGCGCGCGGCCAGCGCGGCGGCGACACCGTTCTATGCGGCGCTGTCCGAGGACCAGCGCCGCCCCGCCGACGAACTCATGGCCGAACACCTCCGTGGCATGCGGATGGGGATGCCGTGACATGGACCGTTTAGACGCTGTCAGCAGAGAGGGCGCGCCATCCTGGTGGCGCACACCCACGGGCATCGCCGTGATTGGCTTCGCGCTAGTCGCGGCTTTCTACGTCCTGCGGGAGCATTGGGCTCACGCGTTCGGCGCGCTTCCCTACCTCATCCTCCTCGCCTGCCCGCTTATGCATCTTTTCATGCACCGGGGGCATGGTCACGGCGGCGGCAGACCGCAGGCTGGCCCGGATCGTGGCGCCGGCGCGCAATGATCTTCCCTGCGCCACGAGGGTGGGCCGGCCTGGCTGCCCCCGCGGCGCGGTACCTCACGGCCATCCTTGCGATGAACCTTGCGTGGGAGATCGCGCAACTCCCCCTCTACACACTCTGGGCCGAGGGAACGGCGGGCGAGATCGTCTTCGCTATTCTTCATTGCACGGGCGGGGACGTGATGATCGCCGCGGCCGCGTTGGGGGCCGCATTGTTGCTGACACGATCCTGGGACTGGCCGACCCAGGGATGGGGCCGCGTCACCATCGCCGCTACAATGATCGGCCTTGCCTACACCGTGTTCAGCGAGTGGCTGAATGTCGATCTGCGCCAGTCCTGGACCTACACGGCCGCCATGCCGCGCCTTCCTCCATGGGGAACGGGGCTCACCCCGTTCCTCCAATGGCTGCTGCTACCGCCTCTGGCGATGCTGGCTGCCCGACCGGCCGCCCAACCAGTCCCTCGCTGAGGAATTGAACGCATGAAACGTCACGATGCCCACACCGCACATGGCAAGCATGACGTTCGTCATCACAATGACGAAGCTGCTTCAGGCACCGTGAAAGACCCTGTCTGCGGGATGAATGTCGATGCCGCAAAGACGGTTCACCACGCCGAGCACGCTGGCCGTGCATACTATTTCTGCTCGGCCGGCTGCCAGACAAAGTTTATCGCCGAACCGGGCAAGTATCTTCACCAGGATGCGCCTTTGCGCGCCGAGGCCGTCGCGCCGGGAACCATCTACACCTGTCCGATGCACCCGCAGATCCGGCAGCCGGGCCCCGGCAGCTGCCCGATCTGCGGTATGGCACTTGAACCAGAAACCCCATCGGGCGAGACGGGACCCAACGCGGAGCTGGTGGACTTCACCCGGCGCTTCTGGATCGGCCTTGTGCTGACCATCCCGATCTTCCTGCTGGAAATGGGCGGCCATTTGACGGGGATGATGCACCTCGTCGGCGGGCCACGCGTCGGCAACTGGATCCAAATGGCGCTGGCGACGCCGGTGGTACTCTGGGCGGGCTGGCCGTTCTTCGTCCGCGGCTGGCAGAGCCTGGTGAACCGCAGCCTCAACATGTTTTCCCTGATCGCGCTTGGCACCGGTGTCGCCTGGGTGTTCAGCGTCGTGGCGACCCTCGCCCCGGGCATCTTCCCCGCGGCCTTTCGCGCGGCCGATGGCTCAGTGGCGGTGTATTTCGAGGCCGCTGCGGTAATCGTCGTACTGGTGCTGCTCGGCCAGGTGCTGGAACTGCGGGCGCGCGAGCAGACAGGCGGCGCGATCCGCGCACTGCTCGACCTCGCGCCAGCCCAGGCGCGGCGGCTGCGCGACGACGGGTCGGATGAGGAGGTGCTGCTAGCGGCGATTATTGTCGGCGATCGGCTGCGCGTCCGTCCTGGCGACAAGGTACCGCTCGACGGCGCGGTGCTCGAAGGCGCCTCCAACGTCGATGAGAGCCTCGTGACCGGCGAGGCGGTGCCGGTCACCAAGGGCGTGGGCGATCAGGTCGTGGGCGGGACGCTGAACGGCCAGGGCAGCTTCGTCATGCGCGCCGATCGCGTCGGCCAGGACACGGTGTTGGCCCAGATCGTGCGGATGGTGGCGGGCGCGCAGCGTTCCCGCGCGCCTATCCAGCGCCTCGCCGACCAGGTTAGCGGCTGGTTCGTGCCCGTGGTGGTGGCAATCGCGGTTCTCGCTTCCGCAGTCTGGGCGATCTGGGGGCCGGAGCCGCGCCTTGCATTTGCGCTGGTCGCGGCCGTGACAGTGCTGATCATCGCCTGCCCCTGCGCGCTGGGCCTCGCCACGCCGATGTCCATCATGGTGGGTGTGGGAAGGGGCGCGCAGGCCGGCGTGCTCATCAAGAACGCCGAGGCACTGGAGCGCATGGAGCGGATTGACACGCTCGTCGTGGACAAAACGGGCACGCTGACCCAGGGGCGGCCTGACGTTGTGGCGGTGGTCCCGGCAGCGGGCGAGGCTGAGGATGAGGTGTTGCGCCTGGCGGCGGGCCTGGAACGGCCAAGCCAGCATCCCCTCGCCGAAGCTGTGGTGCGGGCTGCGGAGAAGCGCGGCATCGCCGTGCCGAACGTCGAAGGCTTCAATGCCCCGATCGGACGTGGCGTGACCGGCGCGGTCGAGGGACGCGAGGTTGCCGTCGGCAACGCCCGCCTCATGGCCGAGGCGAAGGTCGATGTGAGTTCTGTCTCAGCCGAAGCTGACCGGCTGCGTAGCGACGGGGCAACCGTGTTCTTCGTGGCTGTCGATGGCCGCGCCTTTGGGATCGTCGCCGTGGCAGATCCGGTGAAGGCAACGACCCCGGCAGCACTCGCGGGCCTCGCGAAGGAGGGTGTGCGCGTGGTGATGCTGACCGGCGACAATCGCACGACGGCTGAGGCCGTGGCGCGGCGGCTCGGCATCACCGAGGTCGAGGCGGAGGTCCTGCCCGAGGACAAGCAGCGCATCATCGAAAAGCTGAAGGCCGAGGGCCGTCGCGTGGCGATGGCAGGCGATGGTGTGAACGACGCGCCGGCCCTGGCCGCGGCTGAAGTGGGCATCGCCATGGGCACCGGCACGGCTGTGGCCATCGAAAGCGCCGGCGTGACACTGCTGGGGGGTGACCTGATGGGCATCGTGCGGGCGCGGCGGCTGTCCCAGGCGGTGATGGGCAATATCCGGCAGAACCTGTTTTTCGCCTTTGCCTACAACGCCGCCGGGGTGCCCATCGCGGCAGGCGTTCTCTACCCGATGTTCGGCATTTTGCTGTCGCCGATCATCGCGGCGGCAGCGATGGCGTTGTCGTCTGTAAGTGTCGTTGGGAATGCGCTTCGGTTGCGATCGTCAAGGTTGGACTGAGATACGAGAAAACCCTGAATGAAGGAGCTACGTCCATGATCGTACGCCGCATGATGTTATCCGCTCCGCTGCTCGCAATGCCAGGTCTGGCAAGGGCGGCCGGCGACCTGACGCGCCAGACTCCGGTGGTGGTCATCGTCGAACTTGGCCGACCTGACGGCACTCACGCGTTCGTGCCCAATCGGCTGCGTTTCGAG
>JBKJNV010000155.1:0-2679 GCA_046593435.1 Roseomonas sp. | reverse complement strand
TGGCCAGCAAGCCCGATGCCGTCTCCCCGCCCATTGCCTCCATGCGGCGCTGGAAGTCGGCTTCGGCGACGATGGCGGTCATGGCCTCGCCCAGCTTCCGCAGGGCATCGGGCGGCGAACCCGTGGTGGCCAGCAGTCCGACGTAGGAGGCCGCGGTAAAGTCAGGCACGCCTTGTTCGATCATCGTGGGCACATCGGGCACCGCCCGCAGCCGCGCGGTCGAGGCCACCGCCAGGATGCGCCCCTTGCTGTCGCGGTGCAGCGGCAGCGCTGTCGAGAATTCGGTGAACAGCAACGGAATGTTGCCGGCAACGAAATCCGGCAACGCCGCGCCGCCGCCACGATAGGGCACGTGCAGGATCCGCGCGCCGGAGGCCAGCTTGAAGGCCTCCAGCGAGAGATGCGTCGCACTCGCCACGCCGGCGGTCCCCGCGCCCAGCGCGTCGGGCTGCGCACGCGAGGCTGCGACGACGTCGGCCAGGCTGCGATAGGCGGAGGCCTGCTGGACCATCAGGCAATGCGGCACCTGCATGGCCATGGCGACAGGGGCGAAGTCGCGCTCGGCATCGTAGGGCAGGCGGGCCTGTACGGCAGGGTTTACGCTCAGCGGTCCGTTCGATCCGATCAGCAGCGTGTAGCCATCGGCGCGTGCGCGCGCGACTTCCGCCGCACCTATGGCGCCACCGGCGCCGGGGCGGTTCTCGACGACCACCGGCTGGCCAAGCTTTTCGGTCAGCCGCGGCTGCAGGATGCGCGCGATCAGGTCGGCGTTACCGCCGGCGGCGAAGGGGACCACGACGCGGATCGGTCGATCGGGCCAGCTGCCCTGCGCGCGCGCTGCGGGCGCGGCAAGAATGGCGATGGTGCCGAGGGCCTGACGGCGGCTGAACATCCGGTGGTTCTCCGTAGCTTCCTGGATGCTTCTTTTTTGCACGTCGCGCCGCACCCGCAAAGCAGGCGCATCGGCACGGTGACAGCGCCCTGCATCAGACGTCGCACCGAACGGGAGACCACGGCGCTATCCACAAACGGGCTGGGTTGGCCATGCGAATCCTCAACGCCGACCGAGCAGGTTGGCGGCAAAAAACGCCGCCACGCCCGCCGCCGACAACTCCGCCAGCGCCGGCCACGGCTCGGCGGTCACGCGACCCAGACCATCGGGTCGCGGCAAGAGCGACCGTCCCTCGCTTCCATAGGCCAACCGGTCCCAGGCGTAGCTGGCACGGTCGAACACCTCCAGGCGCACCGAAGCGCCGGTCGCACCAAGAGCCTGCGCGAAGCTCGCGCATGGGCCTGGCGCATTGGCCGGATCCGCCGCGCCATACATGAGCAGCACCGCCTCGCCCTGCATCGGAGCGGGCGAAAGCCCCTCACAACCGGGATAAAGCAAGGCCCGCGCGCCGACGGGGCCTGACCAAGCCGTCGCTACCCGACCGCCGAGGCCAAAGCCGAGCAGGCCCAGCGGCTGCCCCGCCACGCGCGGATGCGCGGAGAGCACGTTCAGCACCTCACCCAGCGCATCGACTTCCAGTGTCTGCACTTCCAGCACCGCAAAACCTGCGCCCAGCAACTGGTCCGTGTAGCGGCTCGCGCGGCCATCGGGCCCCAGCGTGTCCTGGAGGATGATGATGGCCGGGGTCCGCCGGTCGGGCGCGCCCGCCGGCAGGGTCAGGATGCCGGCGACACCGCGCGCCAGGAAGGCTTCGGTCTCCTCAAAAGGCTCGAATGGAATCTCCCGTGCTGCCAAGCCCGACGAGGTGCCGCCGATGAGGACGAGCGCCATCAGGGCGCGGCGCAACCGGTGGAACCCGGCTTCGGTATGGATGTCGCGATGGGACGGCATGGCGCGCTCCGATTCCGTCAATGGAAGGTCGGTCCTACCCCTCGCGCCGTCGAAGGTGCTGTGCCCTGAGTCACAGCCAGGCAGGCCAGATCACGTCAAAGCTGGGGTTCCCAACCAAGCGGAGTACCGAGCATGTCCAACATCAATCCAAGCCGGGCCGAACTCGAACGCCTGATGGAATCGGCCCGCGATGCGCGCAGCGCGGCGCTGCTCGCGCGCGTCGTTGCCCTGAGAGTGGCAGTGCTCCGGCTGCTGCAGGGCACGGCGGCCGCCAAGCCCGTTCAGACAGCGTAAGACAGATGGGCCGGGTCGTGGCAGGGTGGGAATGCGGCTTCCGCATTGAAGAGCCCTGCACCATGGACGACCTTTCCCGCCTCCCCTTCTTCACGCCCTTTCCCGGACCCGTTCTCGCCGCACTCGCTGCCGTCGCGCGCTGGCGCGCTTTCGAGCCAGGACAGACCGTGCTCGAGGCAGGCGACCCGGCACATGAGGTCTTCTTCATCGCCGAGGGCGAGGTGAGGATCATCACGCGCGGCAGCGCCGGGCAGGAGATCATCCTCAACGAACTTGGCCCGGGCCGGTTCTTCGGGGAGATCGCGGCCATCGACAGCGGCCCGCGCTCGGCTGGGGTCATGGCACTCACCCGCTGCCGCATCTGCGTGATCGCCGCCGGGCCCTTCATGGACTTCGCGCTCTCGGCGCCGGAAGCCTCGCATCACGTGATGCGGATACTCGCGGGGTTGGTGCGGGAGAAGGATGCGCGGCTGCTCGAACTCACCGTTTTGCCGGTCAGGCCGCGGCTGATTTCGCTGCTCCTGCGCCTGGCGCGTCCGCAC
>JBKJNV010000123.1:0-6468 GCA_046593435.1 Roseomonas sp. | reverse complement strand
GACGCGAGCCTGATCCAGCTGCTCGACCTGCGCTTCCTCACCCCGGCCGACCCGCGCTTCCGCGCGACGCTCGCAGCCGTCGAGGAAGGTTTGCGGCGCGGATCGACCATGCTGCGCTACGCGACCGAGGATGATTTCGGCCTGCCGAAGACCGCCTTCAACATCTGCACCTTCTGGCTGATCGAGGCGCTGCATGCGACGGGGCGCGTGCTGGACGCGCGTGCGCTGTTCGAGGAGATGATCGAACGCTGCACGCCGGCCGGGCTGTTGTCGGAGGGGATCGATCCACTGAGCGGTGAGCTGTGGGGCAACTATCCGCAGACCTATTCGCTTGTGGGTTTGATCAACTGCGCCTGCTTGCTGAGCAAGCCATGGAGCTCCGTCCGATGAGCCGATTGGTCATCATCTCCAACCGCGTCTCCGTCCCCACTGCGGATAATGGCGGCGCCCAGGGCGGGCTTGCCATCGCGCTCTCGGCCGCACTGCGGGAGAGCAGCGGCATCTGGTTCGGCTGGTCGGGCGAGGAGACGGCGCAATTCTCCGGCCACATCAATTTCCAACGCCACAATGGCGTGGCGACCGCGACCATCGACCTCGAGGCGCAGGATATCGACGAGTACTACAATGGCTACGCGAACCGGACGCTCTGGCCGCTGTTCCATTACCGTGTCGATCTGGCTGAGTTCGAGCGCGGCTTCGCCGGCGGCTACCAGCGCGTCAATGCGCGCTTCGCCGATACGGTCGTGCCGCTGATCGACGCCGACGACCTCGTCTGGGTGAATGATTATCACCTGATCCCGCTGGGCGAGAAGCTGCGCGAGCGCGGCTGCCTCAATCGCATGGGCTTCTTCCTGCATATTCCCTGGCCGCCCATGCCGCTGCTGCTGTCGCTGCCGAGCCATCGCGAGCTGGTGCAATCGCTGTTCTCGTATGATGTCGTCGGCTTCCAGACGCAGGACTCGCTCGAGGCGTTTCGCGACTACGCGCGTGCGCAGCTCGGCGCCGAGATCGGCAATGATGACAGCGTCATGCATGAGGGCCGCACCATCCGGGTCATCGCCTGCCCCATCGGTATCGATGCCGCCGCCTTTCGGGCCAGCGCGGAAAGCGAGCCGGCACGCGAGATTTGCCGGCGCATGCGGGTCAGCGCCAATGGCCGCACCATGATGATCGGGGTCGACCGGCTGGACTACTCCAAGGGTCTGCAGGAGCGCTTCCTCGGCTATGAGCGCTTCCTCGCGGCGAACCCGGACAAGCACGGCGCGGTGTTCCTGTTGCAGATCGCCCCGCCCTCGCGCGGCGAGGTGCAGAGCTACCAGGAGATCCGCGCCCAGCTCGATGCGCTGTCCGGGCGCATCAATGGCGAGTTCGCCGATGCCGAATGGGTGCCGATCCGCTACGTGAACAAGGGCCATCCGCGCGAACAGCTCGCGGGGATGTTCCGCGCCGCGCGCATCGGGCTGGTCACGCCGCTGCGCGACGGCATGAACCTGGTCGCCAAGGAATACGTGGCGGCGCAGGATGCCGAGGACCCGGGCGTGCTGATCCTGTCGCGCTTCGCGGGTGCGGCCGAGCAGCTGGTGGATGCGCTGCTGGTGAACCCGCACAGCCCCGAGGACATGGCGGATGCGATTGCGACAGCACTCGCGATGCCGCTTGCCGAACGCCGGGCGCGGTGGCGGCCGATGATGGACAATATCGAGCGCGAGGACGTCATCTGGTGGCGCCTGCGCTTCACCGATGCGCTGGCCGCGGCCACGCCGCATGAGGCGCCGAGCGCTTAAGGTGACGACCGCACCCTGATCCTGGGCTCGCGCAGCGGGCCGCGAGCGCGAATGCGCGATCGCCGCCAGTGCGGCGAGCCAAGCCGCCGTCGTGCCGAAGGCACGCCTCCGACGTGACGGCGGCGCCCGGCGCTTGAGGGCACATTCAGTATTCGTAGGAGTAGCTGAGGCCGAGCCGGTCGCCGGCCTCTCCGGTCTGGGTCTCGGCTTCCAGGCGCAGGCGCGGCGTCAGCTCCACCTGCACATTGACCCCCGGGCCACCCCCGGTGCCCTGGCGCACGCCGACATAGACGCCCGGCGCGACATAGCGACCCGCCTCGACCGTGGCGCCACCGGTTTGCGCGTTCTGGCCCGCCGAGAGCCTGTCGAGGCCGAGCAGGGCACGGATGCGCGCGGTCGGCGTGTTCGCCTCCGAGATCACCCCGGCCAGCTGCGCCAGCGCCTGGGTCAGGCTCGCGATTTCGAAGGGCGAGAGCCGGTTCACCTCGCGGTCGAACAGCAGCCGGGCCAGTGCCTCGTCCTGGGGCAGTTCCGGCGTCGCACTCAGCGTCAGCTGCGGTGCTGCGGGCTGCCCGGTGATCGCGAGGGTGATGGTGTGCGCCCGGCTGCGTGCGCTGGCGAGGAAATCCAGGCTCGGCGTCAGCGTCCCCGCGTCGAAGGTGATGTTGCCGCGGGTGAGGTTCAGGGCGCGGCCGGCCAGGTCGAAGCTGCCGCGGCGCAGGCGCAACCCGCCACTCGGCAGCGGCGCGGCCAGGTCGCCGCGCAACGTGATGTCGCCGGCAAGTTCAGCTTCGAGACCGCGGCCGCGAACGAAGATGGCGCGTGGCGCGCTGATGGTGACGTCGAGCGCGAGCGGCGCACCGGGTGGGGTCGCGGCGGGTGCAATGCCACGCGGTGCTGGCGCCGGACGGCCAGGGGGAAGCGGGCCGACCTCGCGCACCGCGCCCAGGCGGGGGATGTTGACGGCGAGCTGTTCGGGGATGCGGATATCGGCGCGCAGCAGGTCGATCCGCCCGGACAGGCGACCACCGGCGAGCAAGGGGCCCGCGACGCGCAGATCGGCGTCCAGCAGCACTTCCGCCAGTTCCGAACGGATCGGGCGCGCGCGCCGGGCGGTGAGCGTGAGTGCGGCGGGGATGTCGGGGCCGAGCGGTTCCAGCCAGCCCTCGGCCGACAGGCGGCCGCCGCCCGGGGTGGTCGCCGCGAAGCGCTCCACCACCAGGCGCTGCCCGGCGGCGGAGAGGCGCGCGGTGATGTCGTCCCCCTGCACCCCGATTTCCGTATCGGCGAGGCGGCCGCCGGCGATATCGACGCTGCCCGCAAGGATCGGGGCGCTGGGCGTGCCGGTGAGGCGCAGGTCGAGCGTGGCGCGCCCCGCCGCGCGGCCCGCGCTGCCGGCGAGGAAGGGTGCGGAGAGTGCAGCGATGTCGAGCCGGCCGCGCAGCCGCGCCTCGGTGGCGGCATCGGCACCGAGGCCGCGCGGCTGGGCCGCCTCAAGCGTCAGCGCGATGCCCGGCCCGGCATCGAGCCGCGCTTCCACCCGTGCAGCACCCGCCGAGGCAGAGCCCGTGGCGGTGAGTAGGGCTGCCGGCAAGCCGGGGGCGGCGGCGGCGCGGAGCCCGGTGCCGCGGAGGGTGAAGCGGGCGTCGGGGTTGGCGATGGGGCCGGTCGCGGTGACCTCGCCCGAGAGCGTGCCCTCGGCGGCCCCTGCGCTGAAGGGGGCGATCGGCAGTGCCTGGAGTTCGGCGCGGGCGGTCAGTGCCTCGCCACGGGTTTGCGCCTGGATGGTGAGGCGGCCACCGCGGGGCGAGGCGAAGCGCGCGGGTGCGAGGGTGAGGTCGCCATTCGCCTCACGTCGCAGCCGGGCGCCGCCCTGCAGCGCCAGGCTTTCGGGGCCGCCGCGCAAATCCAGCCGGTTGATCGTGGCCTCGATGGCACCATCGGACACGGCCAGGCGCGCGGTGGTCTCAACCGCCGCCTGGGGGGTTGCGGCACTCAGGCGCAGATCAGCCTGCGCAAGCGTGCCGGTCGCGTCCAGCGCGAGGCGTGCCTGCTGGCCCGCGACGCGCAGGCCCGGGCTTTCCAGCCGCAGCGAGAGGCCCTGCGCGGCGGGACCCGTGGCACCGGGCAGCGCCTCGGCGCGGGCGGCCATGGTGACGCGCCCTGCGAGGCCCGGCGAGAAACGCGCGAGGTCGGGCAGGTTCAGGTCCAGTGCGCCGGCATAGGGGCCTTCGAGCGGCCCCTCCGCCGCGCCGCGCAAGGTGGCGCCGGCCCAGCTGGCGTCCAGGCCGCTGATCCGCACGCGGCTATCTGCGAGGGCAGCATCGAAGCGCAAGGCCAGGGGTTCGGCATCCAGGCGCCCTTCGGCCTGGGCATGGATTTCGGTGATGCCGGCATCAAGGGTGAGGCGCAGCGCCTCCAGCACGCGGCCGGCGCCAGCGAGGCGCTCGGTCGCGAGGACCACGCGGGCGCGGGGGGCGGCCGCGGTGCCGGTGACGCGGCCCTCCAGCGTCACCCGGCCCACAGCGCCGGGCGGGTTAACGACCGCGGCGCGGATGTCGAGCCCGAGTTCACCGATGGCCGCGCCCTCGGCGGCGAATTCGACGCGGGCCGCGCCCAGGGCGAGGCGCACCGCGCGCCCGCCCTGCTCCGCGCGCGCCTGGAGGGTCAAGCGATCACCGAGCAGTGGGTCGAGGGCAGTGCCCGTGCGCGGCCCGTCGATGGCGCCGTCGATTTCGACCGAGGGTGCATCGAGGGTGCCGCCGAGCCGCGCGTCGAGCCCGGCGGCGGCCCAGCCGAGTCCTTCGGGGAGCAAGGTGGCGAAGCTGTCCGGCCCGGCAGGGTCCACCCGCATGCTGCCGGTGAGCGCACCCGCCGCACCCAGGCGCAGGCTGCCTTCAAGGCGGCCGGCGGGTGTGGCCAGCGCGATGCGCTCGACCTGCCATGCCGTGTCGGGCGCCTGGCGCAGCGCGAGGCCGAGCGTGACCTGGCTGGCAAGCGGCGCGATCGCGGGCGGGAGAAAAGCGCCGGGGCGGGCCCTGATTTCGCCGGCCAAGGCGAGGCCCCCGGCGAGAGACAGCGTGCCCTCGCCCTCAGCCGCGCTGTCGCCGAGACTGGCGGCCAGCGACCAGCGCGCATCCTCGATGCGCAGGCGGGCATCGAAGGCCGCGTCCGGCCGGCCGGCCAGCATGGCCAGCACACCGCCCGGGGGTTCGGCCGCGTCCAGATGCGCGGTGAGGGCACCCTCGCGCAGGGATGCATCCAGCCGCAGGCTGCCTGGGGCGTCGAGCCGCGTCACCGCGAGGCGTGCCGTGCCGGCATCGCCCGCGAGGCGCGCCTCGCCCTCCAGTGCCAGGGCCACGGCGCTGCCGAGTACGGCCACGCCGAGCTCCAGGCGGGCCACCGCGACCTGGTCCAGGCGGAGGGCGAGCGGCAGTTGCGGCAAGCCGGGCATGGTGAAAGGCTCGGGCGGCGCGGGGGTGGGCGCCGGCTCGCCGGGCGGCAGGCGCAGCAGCTGCACCCGCGCGGCACGGAGTTGCCGCAGATGCGCCTCGCCGCGCAGCAGCGCCGACCATTCCGGGTCGATTGCGACATCCTCGAGCAGCAGCCAGGGTCCGTCGGCATCCGCAAGCGTGGCGCGGGCGAACGTCAGCCGCGAGGGCAGCGGCCCGCCCAGGCCCTCGATCGTGAGGCCCGGGACCGCCCACATTGCCACCTTCGCGAGCTGCGCCGCGCCCCAGGGCGTCGCGATGCCCAGGAGCCCCAGCGCCGGCAGCACGATGAGCACGGCAAGCGTCCGCAGAAGAAAGCGTGCCATGCGGTTCAGAAAGCGTGCCCGATGCCGACGTAAAGGCCAAAGCCGGAACTGCCAGGCTGGCGCACCAGCGGCACGGCGATATCGGCCCGCACCGGGCCGAACGCCGTGTAGTAGCGCAGGCCGACGCCCGCGCCCACGCGAAGCGCGTCCGTGGGCGCGAAAGCATCGGTCCCGACCGCCCCGGTATCGAGGAAAGCCACCGCACCCAGGCTGGCGCCGATGCGCTGGCGGAATTCCATCGCTCCTTCGAAAAGGCTGGCGCCACCGGCCGGCCGGCCGCGGCGGTCGCGCGGGCCGATGCTCTGGTAGTCATAGCCGCGGACCGAGCCGCCGCCGCCGGCATAAAGCCGCTGTGCCGGCGGCACATTCGGGGCGTCGGCGCCGATGAGGGAACCGAGACTCCCGCGGAAGGCCAGGATGGAGCGGCCATTGCCGCTGAGATCGAGATAGGTGGACCCCGTGGCGCGGGCGACCAAATAAGCCTCCGAGCGGCTGAGCGAATAGCTGGGCGTCGCATGCAGGTTCAGCCGCCAGCCGCGACGCGGGTCGAGCGCATTGTCGGCGCTGTCGTAGCGGGCGGCTGTGGCGAAGCCCACCAGGTTGGAGGGCTCCAGCGCCTCGCCCGGCAGGCCGGTGCGGCCAAATTCGGCGGTTGGGCCGGCGGAGGCGGTCCAGCGTCGGCTGACCCGCCATTCGTACAGGAGCGAGGCCTCCACGGCGTCGCGGTCGAACGCGTCGAGCCGGTCGCGGTTGAGCGAGAGACGGGTCACCAGGGCACCATCAAAGCCAAACGGCACGGGCAGGCGAAAGGTTCCGCCCAGGCGGGCATTCGTGCGATCCAGCGCGCTGCCCAGGCGCCGCGCCTCG
>JBKJNV010000086.1:0-2936 GCA_046593435.1 Roseomonas sp. | reverse complement strand
CCCGAACGGGCGTATCGTGAAGGCGGATGTCGAGGCCGCACTGGCCAAGCCCGCCGCCGCACCACAGCCCGCGCGCGCCGCGGCCCCGGCCCCGAAGCCCGCCGCCCCCGTCGCCATCACGGCGCCGCACACCGCCATCCCCAACAGCACCATGCGCAAGGTCATCGCGCGGCGCCTGGCGGAATCGAAGGCCACCATCCCGCATTTCTACGTGACGATGGACATGCAGATCGACGCGCTGCTGAAGCTCCGCGCGGATCTCAACGCGCGCTCGTCCAAGGATGGCCCGGGCGCCTTCAAGCTCTCGGTCAACGACCTGGTCATCAAGGCGACGGCGGCGACGCTCAAGCGCTACCCGGGCTGCAACGCAACCTGGACCGATGAGGCGACGATCCAATACAGCGATGTCGATATCTCGGTCGCCGTCTCCATCCCCGACGGCCTCATCACGCCGATCATCCGCCGCGCTGACCTCAAGGGCCTCGCCGCAATCAGCGCCGAGATGAAGGACCTCGCCGCGCGCGCCAAGTCGGGCAAGTTGAAGCCCGAGGAGTTCCAGGGCGGCGGCTTCTCCATCTCCAACATGGGCATGTATGGCGTGAGCGATTTCGCCGCCATCATCAACCCGCCCCAGGCCGGCATCCTCGCCGTCTCCGCCGGTGAGCAGCGCCCGGTGGTGAAGGATGGCGCGCTCGCCATCGCCACCGTGATGACCTGCACGCTGAGCGTGGACCATCGGGTGATCGATGGGGCGCTGGCGGCGGAGTTCATGCAGGCCTTGAAGCGGACCATCGAGGATCCGCTGAGCCTGATGCTGTGAAGAAGGCCGGGGGAAAAGAATTTCCCCCAGACCCCCAATCTTTTATTTTTGATTTTTTGGTGCTGACCCATCAACCAGCACCAATAGATAAAAATGAAAGAAGGGGGTTTGGGGGAATTCATTCCCCCATGCTGTCGTCATGACCCCCTTCACCCTACGCGATGCGACGCAATCAGACCTCGGCACGATCGTCCGCCTGGTCCGCGCCCTCGCCACCTACGAGAAGCTTGCCGACGAGGCCAAGGGCACCGAGGCCGACTTCGCCGCCGCCCTGTTCGGCCCGACACCCCGCGCCGGCGCCATCGTCGCCGAGGCGGGCGGCGCCCCGGTCGCGCTCTGCGTGTGGTACCGCACCTTCTCCACCTTCACCGCCCGCCACGGCATCTGGATCGAGGATGTCTTCGTGGAGCCCACCCATCGCGGCCAGGGCATCGCGAAGGCAATCTTCCGCTCCCTTGCGCGGCGCGTGATCGCGGAAGGCGGGGCGCGGCTCGAATGGTCCGTGCTCGACTGGAATGCGCCCGCGATCGCTGCATATAACGCCTTGGGCGCGCGCGGCCTCAATGACTGGACCATGCAGCGCGTCGATGGCGCCGCACTCGCAACACTCGCCGGAGACTGACCCATGGCCGAGCAAGCCTTCGACATCATCGTGATCGGCGGCGGCCCGGGCGGCTATGTCGCCGCCATCCGCGCCTCCCAGCTCGGCATGAAGGCCGCGCTGGTGGAACGCGAGAACCTGGGCGGCATCTGCCTCAACTGGGGCTGCATCCCGACCAAGGCGCTGCTGCGGGCCAGCGAGATCAACCACACGCTGCACACGCTCGATGCCTATGGCTTCGCGGCCGACAATATCCGCTTCGACTTCGCCAAGGTGATCAAGCGCAGCCGCACCGTCGCAGGCCAGCTTTCGGGCGGCGTGAAGCACCTGTTGAAAAAGAACAAGGTCACGGTGTTCGACGGCCAGGCGAAGCTCGCCGGCCCGGGCAAGGTCACGGTCGCGAAGGATGGCAAGCCGGTGGCGGAGCTGGCCGCAAAACACATCATCCTGGCCACCGGATCGCGCGCGCGCGTGATCCCGGGCATCGAGCCCGACGGCAAGCTGATCTGGTCCTACCGGGAGGCGATGGTGCCGTCCGCGATGCCCAAAAGCCTGGTTGTCATTGGCTCTGGCGCCATCGGCGCCGAATTCGCAAGCTTCTATCGCAACATGGGCGCCGAGGTGACGCTCATTGAAGTGATGGACCGCATCCTGCCGGTCGAGGATCCCGAGATTTCCGCCTTCGTCCAGAAGGCGTTCGAGAAGCAGGGCATGAAGGTCATCACCGGCGCCAAGGTGCAGGGCGTGCGCAAGGAGGGTGACGGCATCGCGGCCATCGTGGAGACGGCGAAGGGTGTCACCGAAATCAAGGCGGACCGGTTGATCTCAGCCGTGGGCATTGTCGGCAATGTCGAGGATCTCGGCCTTGAGGGCACCAAGGTCGTGGTCGAGCGCGCCCATGTGAAGACCGACACCATGGGCCGCACTGGAGAGCCCGGGGTCTATGCCATCGGCGACCTCACCGGCGCGCCCTGGCTCGCGCACAAGGCCAGCCATGAGGGCGTGATCACGGTCGAGGCCATCGCCGGGCTGCACCCCCATGCGATGGACCCGCTCAACATCCCCGGCTGCACCTATTGCCGCCCGCAGGTCGCCTCGGTGGGTCTGACGGAGGCGGCGGCCAAGGCGCGCGGGCATGAGCTGCGCGTGGGCCGCTTTCCCTTCATCGGCAATGGCAAGGCCATCGCGATGGGTGAGCCCGAGGGCTTCGTGAAGACCATCTTCGACGCAAAGACCGGCGAGCTGCTCGGCGCCCACATGGTCGGCCCCGAAGTGACCGAGATGATCCAGGGCTACGTCATCGCCCGTACGCTCGAGACCACCGAGACCGACCTGATGCACAGCATCTTCCCGCACCCGACGGTCAGCGAGACGATGCACGAGGCCGTGCTTGACGCCTATGGCCGCGCCATCCATTTCTAGCCTCGCCGGTCTGCGCCATCCGCAGGCCGGCGCCGGAGCAACCGCATGTCCACCCGCGTGACCATCGACCACCGCACCGGCGGCGCCCTCGCC
>JBKJNV010000043.1:0-2847 GCA_046593435.1 Roseomonas sp. | reverse complement strand
CAAGCCCGTGGCGCTGATGGGCCGCGCGCTCTACGGCCTGCCGGGGCTGGTGTGGCAGGGGCCGCTCGATGGCTTCTGGGCAGCGCCGGCCGCGCCCGACATGGCCCTGGTGGATGCGTTGCGCCGCGTGCTGATGGCCCATGCGCTGATCCCCGGCGGCTTCTTCGCCGAACCCGCCATCGCCCGCGCCGTCGCTGGTGCCGCCACGCGGCTGCTCGCCCCGGTCCACCATGCCGCGTAGCCTGCTGATCTCCGGCGCCTCGCGCGGGTTGGGCGCCGCACTCGCGCTGCGCTTCGCCGCGCGCGGCGTGACGCTGCGCCTGGTCGCGCGCGGGCAGACGGGCCTCGACGCCGTGGCGAATTGCTGTCGCGCGCGCGGGGCGGAGGTGGATGTCGCCGCCATAGACGTGCGCGATGCGGATGCGCTGGGCGTGCAACTCGCGGCGTGGGAAGCGGCGGTGCCGATCGATACGATCATCGCCAATGCCGGCATCTCGCGCGGGCATTCGCCCGAGGGCGCGCGCGAGGGGCGTGACGGGGCCACCGCGCAGGTCGCCGTCAACCTGTTGGGTGCGATGCACCTGATCGAGCCACTGCTAGATGCGCCAGGGCTGCGCCGCATCGCGGTGGTGGGTTCCGTCGCGGGCTTCGTGGGCTTGCCCGATACGCCGGGCTACTCGGCGTCCAAGGCGGGGTTGATGGCGTATGGCGAGGCGCTGCGCGCGGCCCTCGCCCCGCGCGTGGCGGTCACGGTCGTCGCGCCCGGCTTCTTCGAAAGCGCGATGTCGGCGCGCTTCCTCGGCGCCAAGGATGGCGTGATGCCGCTGGACGCGGCGGCGGCGCGGGTGGAAAGCGCAATCCGCCGTGGCGCGCCGCGCTGCGCCTTTCCGGCCCGCCTCGCGCTCGGACTGCGGCTGCTGGCGCTGCTGCCCGCGCCACTCGCGGACCGCATCCTACGCAGCCGGCGTTTCCGGATCGCGCCGGAGTGAGGCGGCGCGCGCATGCTTAGCGCGCTTGCCGCCCTGGCGCTGCCATTGCCGGCCTGGCTGATGCTGCGGCGGGGCGCCGGTCGCCTGCGCTGGATTGCGCTCGATGCCGCGCCGATCCTGGCGCTGGGGTGCGGCCTGCTGGCCATAACCGCGCGGCCGCTGCTGTCCGGCGCCTTGGTGGCGTTGGTGCTGCTGGGCCTGCTGGCGGTGGACCGGGCGAAGCGCGCCGCGCTGGGCGAGGGGCTGGTCTTCACCGATCATGCGTTGCTGCCGATGGTCGCGCGGCACCCCTCGCTCTACCTGCCCTTCCTGCCGCGCGGGGCGCTGCCGGCCGCGGCCTTCGGCGGGGCGGCGGTGCTCACGGGCCTGATGCTGCTGGAGCCGGCGCGCGCGGTGCCTTGGGCCGCGCTGCTCGGCGCCGCATGCGCGCTGCTGGCGGTGCTGCGCCGCGCCGACCTGCTGGCGGTGCCCTCGGGCGACCCCGAGGCCGATGCCGCGCGCTTCGGCCCGCTCGCGACACTGGCGCTGCACCGCGCGGTCGCGGCGCGGGAGCGGCCGGCGCGGCAGGCCGCGCTGCGCCCGACGCCCGCGGCCCTGCACGGGGTGGCGCCCCACATCGTGCTGGTGCAGTGCGAATCCTTCTGCGACCCACGCCGCTGCGCCGGCCTGGCGGCCGCCCTGCCGCATTGGGACCGGCTGGGCGCCGAGGCGCTGCTGCGCGGCACGCTCGAAGTGCCGGGTTTCGGGGCCAACACCATGCGCACGGAATTTGCGATGCTCTCGGGCGCGCCGCCGGCCGCACTCGGGCTCGACCGGTTCAACCCCTATGCGCGCTTCGCCCAGGCTCCGGTGCACAGCCTGGCGCATGCGCTGCAGGAGCATCGCTCGGTTGTCCTGCACCCGTTCGATCGGCGCTTCTTCGGACGCCACAAGGTCATGCCCGCCCTGGGCTTCGCGCGCTTCGATGCGGCGGAGACCTTCGCTGGCGCCCAGCGCGTCGGCGCCCATGTCGCAGATGCCGCGCTGGGTGCGCGCATCGTGGCGGAACTCCGCGCCGCCACCGCGCCCGCTTTCCTGTTCGCCATCACCATGCAGGCGCATGGCCCATGGGCCGGCGCGGATGGGCTGGCGCAGTGGCTGGGGCACATCGCCGACACCGACCGCATGCTGGGCAGCATCGCATCCGCCGCGGAGGGTCTGGGGCGGCCGCTGGTGCTCGTCGCCTATGGCGACCACCGGCCTGCGCTGGCGGCGCTGCGGGGCGGGCAGGATACGGACTGCCTTGTCTGGCGCAGCGACCGCCAAGGTTCGGGCACCACGCGCGGGCTCGATTGCATGGGCCTGCATGCAGCGATCCTGGCCGCCATGTCCGGCGACTTCGAATAGGAGCCACGGAAGGACGCGCCGCTCAGCCTTGCGGGAATGTCGGACCGGATCGAGCGCGCCATGCGGAACGCTGAGGTCGAGCACGCCGACCGACGTCCGGGCGTGCACCCTGAGCGCGATCAACCTCGCGCATGCACGCAAGTGATCCTTATCGCCCTAGATTTTCCCGCGCTGCTGCTGGGCCGCGTGACCAGTGCGCGCATTGCGATGCTCGGTGTCTCCCGCACCTATCGCGGTACGCTGGTCTCGGCTGCGGCCACTGCGCTGCTGCTGTCTACTGCCTTCGATGCGGCGGAGGCGCGTGGCTGGCGCAGCATCGAGATCAGCTGGATTCTGGAGGACAACGCCGCGATGCTGGCGCTGATGGCGCGGCTGCCGGCACCCGTTACCGGGCGGTGGCGCATTCATGGCGGGAAAATCTAGGGCGATAAGGATCACTTGCGTGCATGCGCGAGGTTGATCGCGCTCAGGG
>JBKJNV010000677.1:0-2702 GCA_046593435.1 Roseomonas sp. | reverse complement strand
GCCATCGGCTGTGTCTGGCTGGGTGCGACGCCGTGGACGTTGCTGATGGCGATCGCCGCGGCAATCCTGACCTGGGAATGGGTGCATCTGGGCGGCCTGCGCACGCGGGCATTTCCGGGGATCGCGGTGCCGCTGGCGGTGCTGGCCGCGGGGGGCCTCGCGGTGGCGGAGTTGCCGCAGCTGGCGCTGGGCTGCCTCGGCCTGGGCTTCCTGCTCACCTGGGTTGCCTCGCGTAACCTGCCACGCACCCGGCAGCTGCGCTTCCCGCCGCTGCGCCTCGCACTCGGCGTGCTGTATATCGGCCTCGCCGGCATCGCGCTGATCGAGTTGCGCCACGACAATGAGGCGGGTCGGGTCAATGTGCTGTTCCTGCTGCTGGTGGTCTGGGCCTCGGATATTGGCGCCTACATGGCGGGGCGTGCCTTTGGCGGGCCACGGCTGATGCCGGCCGTCTCGCCCAACAAGACCTGGTCGGGCGCGATGGGCGGCTTGGCGCTGGCGGTGGTGGTGGGCGTCATCGCCGCGCGCATCCTCGCACCGGGGGATTTCCTGACCGCCGCCCCCATCGCCATCCTGCTCAGCATCGTGGCGCAGGGGGGGGATTTGCTGGAAAGCGCGATCAAGCGACATTTCGCGGTGAAGGATACCTCCTCGCTCATTCCAGGCCATGGCGGGTTGCTGGACCGGCTGGACGGCGTTCTCGCGACCGCGCCGGTGGCGGCCCTGCTTGCGCTGGTTTCCGGCCAGGGCAGCCCGATATGGCAATGACGGCGCACGCGTGACACGCTCCGTCACCCTGTTGGGTTCGACCGGCTCCGTCGGGCGGTCCACCGCGGCGCTGCTCGGTGGCTATGCGGTCGAGGCGCTGGTTGCCGGGCGCGACGTGGCGGCACTCGCCGCCCAGGCCCGTGCCCTGCGTCCGCGCATTGCCGTGCTGGCCGATGATACCGGCCTGCCCGCGCTGCGCGATGCGCTGGCGGGCACCGGGATAGATTGCGCGGCCGGCGAGGCGGCGGTGATCGAGGCCGCGTCCCGCCCGGTGGACTGGACCATGGCCGCCATCGTCGGCGCGGCCGGGCTGAAACCCACGCTGGCCGCACTCGCCCGCGGCGGGATTCTCGCCCTTGCCAACAAGGAGAGCATGGTCTGCGCAGGCGCCATCGTCATGGCGGAAGCCGCGCGTTCGGGGGCGACGATCCTGCCAGTGGATAGCGAGCACAACGCGATCTTCCAGGCGCTGTGCGGCCAGGCGATGGCGCGGGTGGAGTGCATCTACCTCACCGCATCGGGCGGGCCGTTCCGGACCATGCCGCTCGACGAGATGGCGGCCGTCACGCCCGCGATGGCGGTCAAGCACCCGGTCTGGTCGATGGGGGCCAAGATCAGCGTCGACAGTGCCACGATGATGAACAAGGGCCTCGAAATCATCGAGGCCGCGCGGTTGTTCGCGCTCGATGAGGCCCGGATCCAGGTGCTGGTGCATCCGCAATCGGCGGTGCATGGGCTGGTGCAGTATGTCGATGGCTCGCTGCTCGCCCAGCTCGGCACGCCGGATATGCGCACGCCCATCGCCCATGCGCTGGCCTGGCCGGACCGGATGGCCGTCGATGTCGCCCGGCTGGACCTGCTCGCCCTCGGCCGGCTGGATTTCCACCCGCCCGATCCGGTACGCTTCCCTGCCCTGCGCCTGGCGCGGGACGCCTTGCGCGCGGGGGGCGGCGCTCCCACCATATTGAATGCGGCCAATGAGGTCGCGGTCGGCCGTTTCCTCGCGGGCGGGCTCGGCTTCCTCCGCATCGCGGCCGTGGTCGAGGAGACGCTGTCGCGGCTCGGCCCGGCAGGTATCGATGGGCTGGACGCGGTGATCGCGTTGGATGCCGAAGCGCGTGCACTCGCGGCGGCTATCGCCGCCTGATCTTCATGGATGGATGCTCCCTTGGACCTGATCCCCGATAGCCTGCGCACCATCCTCGCCTTCATTGTGGTGCTGGGCGTTCTCATTTTCATCCATGAGCTTGGCCACTACCTCGCGGCACGCTGGCGCAAGGTGCATGTGGAACGCTTCTCCGTGGGCTTTGGGCGCGCCATCGGCGCCTGGACCGACAAGCGCGGGACGGAATGGCGCATCGGCTGGCTGCCGCTGGGCGGCTACGTGAAGCTGCACGGCCAGGAACAGCCCGCCGACGCGACCGAGGAGGAGCGTGCCGCCTGGAAGCAGGGCCGTACCTTCCACGACAAGCCGGTACGGGATCGGGCTATCATCGTCGCCGCTGGGCCTTTGGCGAATTTCCTGCTCGCGGCCGTGTTGTTCGCGGGGCTGTTCATGATCCAGGGCCGCCCGACGAACCAGGGCGCGGCCATGGTCGGGCTGGTCAGCGAGGGCTCGGCCGCGGCCACGGCGGGGCTGCGCCCGGGCGACCGTATCGTCGCCCTCGACGAGGTCACCATCACCCGGTTCGAGCAGATCCAGCGCCACGTCCAGCCGCGCGCCGGCCAGCCGGTTCAGCTGCATTATGAGCGCGAAGGGCAGCCACGCAGCATCGCGATCACGCCGACCCCGCGTGCCAGCGACGGGCTGGGCGTGCTGGGCATTTCGGGCGGTGCGACCGTATTCGAACGGCTGGACCCGGCGAGCGCGCTGCTCGCGGGCGTGGCCTATACCTGGGACATTTCGGCGCAGACGCTGGCCGGGCTATGGCAGA
>JBKJNV010000572.1:0-4060 GCA_046593435.1 Roseomonas sp. | reverse complement strand
GGGTGGGCAGGCCTGGCGGCGGCTGCACAAGCTTGTCTTCGTGGTGGCCGTGCTCGGCTTGCTGCACTTCATGCTGCACGCGAAGAGTGACATCACCGAGCCGGTGCTGATGCTGGGCCTGTTCCTGTGGCTGATGCTTTTCCGCGCCGTCGCACCCGAGGGCGGGGCGCCAGGCTTCTTGCGGCTGGTGGGGATCTCGGTGATGGCCGCCGTGGTGACCGGCGCATCCGAGGCGGCGTGGTATGCGCTGAAGACGGGTGTGAACGTGGCGCTGGTGCTTGAGGCGAATCTGGATTGGGAATTCGGCCTGCGCCCGCAACCAGTACCCACAGCGCCGGGCGCAGGCCGAATTCCCAATCCAGGTTCGCCTCCAGAACCAGCGCCGCGTTGACGCCGGTCTTCAGCGCATACCAAGCCGCCTCGGATGCGCCGGTCACCACGGCGGCGATCACCGAGATGCCCACCAGCCGCAGCCATCCCGGCGCCCCGCCCTCGGGTGCGACGGCGCGGAAAAGCATCAGCCACAAAAACAGGCCCAGCATCAGCACCGGCTCGGTGATGTCGCTCTTCGCGTGCAGCATGAAGTGCAGCAAGCCGAGCACGGCCACCACGAAGACAAGCTTGTGCAGCCGCCGCCAGGCCTGCCCACCCAGCCGCTTCACCCAGCCATCGGTCGAGGTAACGCCCAACACAACCAGCCCCGCCACACTCGCAAACCCCACCGTCAGGTAAAAGCGCAGCGCGATCTCGGACACGCCATGCAGCAGGCGCCAATTCTGGAAAGCGAAGTACAGCACCAGGTGCAGCAGCGCGTAGCTCAGCGCGAACAGGCCCACCATGCGGCGCAGCTCACCCAGCCGCGCCCAGCGCAGCATCTGCCGCAGCGGCGTGACAAACAGCGACAGCAGCAGCAGGCGGATCGCATCGCGCCCCGTCTCGTGCATCGCGGCCCGCACGGGCTCCGGCCCCAGCGCACCGGTCAGGGCGAGGTACAGCAGCCAGGCACCCGGCAGCAGCAGCAGCAGGAACACCGCCAGCCGCAGCGGCGAGACTTGGCCGCCGCGGTCGACCCAGGGCGTGATGGCGAGCAACTGCGCGTGCATGCAGCCCGACATGACGGCGCGAGGGCGCGCCGGCAAGGGATCGTTCGGGGTCATGACCGTGCCTGACACCCCGTGGCGGCAAGTGGTGATTGAAAATAGCAAAAATTTCCCATATACTATGGCCAACGCCGACAGGGGTTCCGGGCGCAGTGGCACGCTGGGTAAGATTCGCCGAAAAGCCGAAAATCTTACCAAATGTCGGCCAAATTCAATGGCATAGGCCGGGGCCGCTGGTAAGACTATCTTACTTTCCGACTGACCGGCCCGGCCATCAGCCAAAACCCCCTTTACGCGCTGCCTCCGCCGCGCCATACACCCGCTCCTTCGCACGGCCCGGGCATCAGTCCTGGCCGCGTGAAGTTTTGGGAAACGCGGGAGGTCCTCATCAAGGGGCCGCAAGCACCGCGGTTCTCTGTGACTGAACAGAGGATGCATTATGGCGAAGAAAATCGTCGGCTACATCAAGCTGCAGATCCCCGCGGGCAAGGCGAACCCTTCGCCGCCCGTTGGTCCCGCGCTGGGCCAGCGCGGGCTGAACATCATGCAGTTCGTGAAGGAATTCAACGCGGCGACACAGCAGATGGAGCCGGGCACCCCGACCCCCGTCGTGATCACCGCGTTCTCGGACCGCACCTTCGCCTTCGTGACGAAGACTCCGCCGAACACCTACTTCCTGCTCAAGGCCGCGAAGCTTGAGAAGGGCAGCACCACGCCGGGCAAGGGCGCCAATGTCGGGCGCGTGACCAAGTCGCAGCTGCGCGAGATCGCCAAGACCAAGATGATCCACATGAACGCCAATGACGAGGAGGCCGCGATGCGCATGCTCGCTGGTTCCGCCCGTTCAATGGGCCTCACCGTGGTGGAGGGCTGAACCATGCCGCAGGGAAAGCGCCTCAAGGCCGTCTACGCCGGTTTCGACCGCGAGAAGTCCTACGCCCTGGATGAGGCGATCCGCCTCGCCAAGACCAATGCCCGCGCCAAGTTCGACGAGACCATCGAGATGACGATGGACCTCGGCATCGCCCCGCGCCATGCCGACCAGATGGTCCGCGGCGTCGTCGGCCTGCCCAACGGCACCGGCAAGACCGTGCGCATCGGCGTCTTCGCCCGTGGTGCCAAGGCCGAGGAAGCCAAGGCCGCCGGCGCCGACATCGTGGGCGCCGATGACCTCGCCGCCATGGTCCAGGACGGCAAGATCGAGTTCGACCGCTGCATTGCCACACCCGACATGATGGGCCTGGTGGGCCGGCTGGGTAAGATCCTCGGGCCGCGCGGGCTGATGCCGAACCCGAAGCTCGGCACCGTCACGATGGACGTGAAGGGCGCGGTCACCGCCGCCAAGGCCGGCCAGGTCGAGTTCCGTGCCGAGAAGGCGGGCATCGTCCATGCCGGCATCGGCAAGGCGAGCTTCGGCGAAGCCGAGCTGCTCCAGAATGCGCGCGCCTTCATCGAGGCCATCCAGCGCAACCGGCCGACCGGCGCCAAGGGCACCTATGTGAAGAAGGCGGCCGTGTCGTCCTCGATGGGTCCGGGCATTCATGTGGACGTCACGTCCCTGAACGCTTCGGCGTAAGAGATCCGCCGTCCGATCGCCAAAGGGCCGCATGGCCCGAAGGCGTGAATCGGCCTGCGCCAACATATTCGTTCGCCCTTGGGGGCGAGCGGGCAGGGCAGGCGGGGTAACCCGTCTTGTCCCGATACCTGTCAGAGACCTCCTGTGGCCTTCGGGCTTTGAAGCGGATCGCTCCGCGCAAGGGGTAGACGGGGTGCCGAACCAATCACCGGCCGGGGAAGGCTCCCCGCGCCCGGTTTGGCTTGGTGTTCCTTCTCGGACAGGCGAACCGGGTTGATGCGCGCGAGCGCAAAAACCCTCGTGTGAACCGGCCGGGACCCTTCCACAAGGCTCTGGCCACCTGCGGAGACGATGCGTGGAACGCACCGAAAAGCGCGACTTTGTTGCGTCCCTCGCCGGCGTGTTCGCCGAGACATCCTTCGTGCTCGTGGCCCAGAACAAGGGTCTCACGGTCGCGGATGTGGATAATCTCCGGCGCAAGATGCGGGCGGCGGGCTGCACCTACAAGGTTGCGAAGAACCGGCTGGCTTCCCTCGCCCTCGCCGGCACGAGTTTCGAAGGCATCATGCCGCTGCTGAAGGGTCCGACCGCGCTCGCGTGGTCCAAGGACGCCGTGGCCGTGGCGAAGACCGCCCTCGAGTTCGCCAAGACCAACGACAAGTTCGTCGTGCTCGGTGGAGCACTCGGCAAGCAGACCCTGGACGTCGCTGGCGTCAAGGCTCTCGCCGAGCTCCCCTCCCTGGACGCGCTGCGGGCGCAGCTGGTGGGTCTCATCCAGACCCCCGGCACGCGCATCGCAAGCATCCTCCAGGCCCCGGGCGGTCAATTGGCACGCGTGCTGGCAGCCTATTCGAAAAAGGACGAGGCCGCCGCCGAGGCAGCCTGAGGAACACCGCTCAACCCCGCCCATCCGGGTGGGGTTGCAAACATCAAGCCAAACCCCTAAGTCACGGAGCATCCGATCATGGCCGAACTCGCAAAGCTCGTTGAAGAGCTCTCCGCCCTCACTGTTCTTGAGGCCGCTGAGCTGTCGAAACTGTTGGAAGAAAAGTGGGGCGTCTCCGCCGCGGCTCCGGCCGCGGTTGCGGCGGCCCCTGGCGCTGCCGCCGCCGCGGCCGCTCCGGTCGAGGAGCAGACGGAGTTCACCGTCACGCTGACCGCCGCCGGCGACAAGAAGATCAACATCATCAAGGAAATCCGCACCATCACGGGTCTCGGGCTGAAGGAAGCCAAGGACCTGGTCGAAGGCGCGCCGAAGGTGGTGAAGGAGGCCGTGTCGAAGGACGAGGCCGCCAAGATCAAGAAGGTGCTGGAAGAGAACGGCGCCCAGGTCGAAGTCAAGTAATCGACCCAGGCGTGATCCTGGCCGGGCATTCGCTGCCGG
>JBKJNV010000465.1:0-4361 GCA_046593435.1 Roseomonas sp. | reverse complement strand
GGAACGATTGACTTCTTTGTCCAGGAGTTCCTGAACAGCCATGCCAAGCTCGGCGTCGGACCTTCCTTGCGTGCTGGCGTTGACAGCCATCTCCAGGATCGCCGGCACGCCGGTGAGCAGTTGCGTCCGGATGGCCGTCCCGATTGCCGCTTTCAATCCTGACCACGAGGTGCCCGGCTCCTTGCCGATGGTCACCACGCCATCGGCGATGAGCACGTTGACCACACCGGGGAGCGCGAACAGTCGCTCGACAAGCGGCGACCCGGCGGCCCGCTCCTTGTTGCCAAAGAAGAACGGCCCGCCAGGATGCAAGGTACGGCTCACCGTGAATTTACACGTGTCGGGGTCGGCGAGCGAGGTCTCCGCGCGGATGCCGATCGGCAGATCCACAGACTGGGCGTCAGACATCTTCGACGCTATTGGTCGCAGTGTGCGCGCCCGAGGTGCGCAGGTCCTTAAACGAATGGATCCCGCTGTTATGACCGTCGTTCCAATCAAGTCCGATCGCGTAGTTGCCTATGCTCACGATCTTGCGCGGGCTCACATCAGGTCGCACCGTCTTGGGATCGAGCAGCTTGCGTCCGCTCATCTCCTCAACGCAGAGTGCGCAATGACACGCCAAGCGCAGGTCGCGGACGTTGAAGTCGTCGCGATGACCGTCCTCCCAGAGCATGGACAAGGTACGCGGATCGCGGCGGAGGAAACCGATGGGGGTGTTGCGCGATCCAGCAGGCCGGACCGCGCCTTCCATCCAGGCAGGCGCCCCCTCGTTGCTGTCCCACTTCCACACAAAGGGCTTCAGCACCGTGACCGCCGCGTGAAGCTGCTCCATCAGCGCCGCAGCGATGGCGGCGTAAACCTTGGCGCTGACCGACTTCGGCTGGTCCACCACGATGGGACGACCCTCGTCACCGCAGGTGACAACGTCGGCATCGAGGGGTAAAGCGCCTAGGAACGGGACGCCGAGCTCTTGGCACATACGCTCGCCGCCGCCGCTACGGAAGATATCCGTGCTCTCGCCGCAATGGGGACAGGTGAAGGTGCGCATGTTCTCGATAATCCCGAGAATCGGGACCTGCACCTTCTCGAACATCCGCAAGCCGCGGCGGGCGATCTTGAGACTCACGTCCTGTGGCGTCGTCACGATAACCACGCCCGACAGCGGCATGCTCTGCGCCAGAGTCAGCTGGGTGTCGCCGGTCCCGGGCGGGAGGTCGAGGATCAAATAATCCAGCGCTCCCCATTGCACGCCGCCGACGAACATCTTCAGGTATTTGCCCACCATCGGCCCACGCAAGACGGCTGGGTTGTCGTCTCCGGTGAGCATTCCCATGGACACCACCTTCAGACCGTGCCGCTCCGCCGGGATCATCCTGCCTTCCTGGGTTTGCGCCGGCGGCTGACCGGTTGGGATGCCGAGCATGCCAGGGATACTGGGGCCGAGGATATCGGCGTCTACCAGTCCAACGCGGCTTCCGAGCTGCTGTAGCGCGAGCGCCAGATTGACGCTCACCGTGGATTTTCCAACGCCGCCCTTGCCGCTGCCGATGGCGACGATATGCCGGATCCCCGGCAGTTTCTCCGCGCCAGCGGCCGGCGGTAACGGGCCAGGCGCGTGGTGTGGGTCAATGGCCTGCATGGCTAGGATCCCCTTCCGGGCTTTTCGCTGAAATACTTCTCGAACTTGCCGGTCTCGCGCTCGAAAGCTTCGGCGTCCGCCGGCGGCTTGCCCATCACCGTGATGTTGGGCCAGACGCGCGAGTATTCGGAGTTGACCTTCAGCCACTTGCCGTCCGGGTCGTCCTCAGTGTCGGGCTTGATGGCGTCCACCGGACACTCGGGCTCGCAGACGCCGCAGTCGATGCATTCGTCCGGGTTGATCGCCAGGAAGTTCTCGCCCTCGTAGAAGCAGTCGACCGGGCACACTTCTACACAGTCCATGTACTTACATTTGATGCAGCCATCCATGACGATGTAGGTCAACTGGGCGTCCTTTCAGCAGTTCGCAGTGCTGAACTCATTCGCGGTGTCCGCCCTCGCGCGGCCCGCTCGCTGGCTGAAAATGCATGCAGAGGAGACCGGCTTCCTCTAGCTCGATGGGAACGCCGAACAGTTGACAGTTGAGGGCCGAGAGGGATGCTCCGGTGGAGTCTGAGCACGTTTCTCCAGCGAGGTGCGTGCAGTCCTGGCAAACACCGAATTGGCGATGCGGCCCGCTCGCAGCTACAGTAGTCAGCACGTGGTGCATTGCGTCGCGCATCGCGCCTTGCTCTTTCGCGGCGAGTGAGTCCACGGCGCGCACCAGAACTTCGAACGGATCGCGCGCAACCGCTTCGTGACCTTTGTCCGTCAGCCTAAGACTGACGCTTCGCCCATCCGCCTGGGATCTCTGTCTGCCCAGATACCCACCCGCCTCAAGCGCCTTGATGGCTTGTGATGCTGTGCCACGGGTCGTCGCTTGAAATTCCGCGAGCGCTGACGGGGTGCGGGAGAACGAGTTAGCGCGGGCGAAGAAGCGCAGCGCCATCCATTGGGCGGGGCTGAGTTCGCCCTGATAGCCCTCGGCTTGCACGAGCCTCCCCACCAGCAGCAGGAGTTCCGCCGTTTCGCGTGCTGACATAATCACCTCTTCGAAGATATAATAGTGTTTCGAAATCAACTTGACAACCGATTGGATGCCGATAGTTTTGTTTCGAAATCAATTGAGGACCGATCGAACTGCATTATGGCGTGGTTCGCATCGATGGGCGGTGGATCATCATCAGCGAGGGGCTGCGGTTCGGGTGGTGGTGTCGGACGGAGGCTAAAGTGTCTCTGGTATTGGTGGCGTAAGCCACTGACGGGGATGATATTTTGTGAAG
Organism: Roseomonas sp.; assembly: GCA_046593435.1. Lineage (GTDB taxonomy): Bacteria > Pseudomonadota > Alphaproteobacteria > Acetobacterales > Acetobacteraceae > Plastoroseomonas. The sequence continues at coordinate 1,500 of JBKJNV010000465.1, read as the reverse complement.
CCGATTTCGTTCAAGCGTCACCGCTTTCCGGCGGATGTTATCCGGCACGCCGTCTGGCTGTACTTCCGCTTCAGCCTCAGTTTTCGGGACCTCGAGGAGCTGCTGGCGCAGGGGGAATCGACGTCAGCTACGAGACAATCCGGTGCTGGACCATCAAGTTCGGCCCCGTGATCGCCAAGCGGCTGAAGACGCGGGGGTGTGCGCCCTCGCCCCGCTGGCATCTCGACGAGATGGTCTGCTGGATCGGCGGCAGGCGGATGTATCTGTGGCGTGCCGTCGACGACGAAGGCGAGGTCCTGGACCTCGTGGTTCAGCGCCGGCGGGACACGGAGGCCGCACTGAGACTGCTGAAGCGCCTGTTGCACAACCAGCCGGTCGAGCCGGAGACGATCACGACCGACGGGCTGACGTCATACGGCGCCGCGCTCGACCAGCTCGATTTGCGTCACCTTCATCGACCCGGCCGGCTTCGGGAGAACAACCGGGTTGAGAACTCCCACCTGCCGATCCGACGACGAGAACGCCAGCAGCAGCTGTTCAAATCCCAAGCGTCAGCCCAGAGATTCCTCACCACCCACGCGGCGATCTACAACACCTTCAACATCCAACGTCACCTGATCAGCAGACCCACTCTTCGCCGTTTCCGCGCCGAAGCTGACGCGGCTTGGGCGGCGTCCGTTGCCTGATTTCAGGCAGGGTAGGGCGGCGTTCAACTTGGCGGAGTTAACCTGTCAGCGCCCACGTCACGGCGAACGACCGCACCTCGCGTTCCTCGTCGCTTAACCCAAGTTCCAGCCAATGGTCTGGGTCGAGTGGCTCAGTCGTGCTCGCCATCCGGTCGGCGCCCAGAACCCTTGAATACGGACGGATTCACCTTCGCAGCCGTGTAGGTGGCGACCGTGATGCCAGCCGCACCGATCAAGACGGCGTGGCCGATAATGTTAGCGAAAGCAGTCGTGTAGCTGCCAATCGCGATTGAAAAGCTCACCGCCCACATGAAGCCCAAAGCTTGGAGGACGTAGTGCCTGATGGCCACGTCTTTGATGTGACGCAGAGGGCTCACGTTGTGATTGAAGATGAAATCCCATGCGTGAACGATAAGTTTTCTCATTTCTGCGCCCCTTTGAACGAACTTATCTTAGCACGAAGCCTTATGCGTTTACGAGGCGCTGACAGGTTAAAACCCGCCAAGTCGAAAGGATGCTGTCATCTGTGGATGGCCCCTGCGCTGCAAGTGTGAATTTGGTTTGATGTTGAGATCTGTCGGGGTGCGGTCATCTGTCCGGTCTGTTGGCGCGGCGCTGATGTCTGCTGGCCCTGATGGTGTCCGCTAGCCAGGTCCCTATCAGTCCATCGAGCTCAGGGCGGTGCTGTCAGTCTAACGCTAACTTGTCTCCACTCAGGGCGGCCTAAGCCGCCCTGAGTGGAGACAAGTTAGCGTTAGACTGACAGCACCGCCCTGAGCTCGATGGACTGATAGGGACCTGGCTAGCGGACACC
>JBKJNV010000460.1:0-4640 GCA_046593435.1 Roseomonas sp. | reverse complement strand
GGCCTGCTCGCCGCACCGCCCGAGCTGATCGAGCTGGGCCGCGCTTGCCGTGCCGGGCGGATGCAGGAGCTGCTGCGCATCCGGCTGCCCTTTGCGGTGCCGTTCGTTTTCGGTGGGCTGAAGGTCGCGGCTGCGCTGTCCGTGGTGGGCGCCGTGGTCGCGGAATTCGTCGGTGCCGATGCGGGTCTTGGCTACCTGATCCAAACCTCGATGGCCTTCTTCCGCACCCCACTTGCCTTCGGTGCGGTGGTCATCCTGGCGCTGCTCGGCATCGTGCTGTTCCAGGCCGTCTCGCTCGCCGAGCGGTTGCTTTTCCCCTGGTCGAGTGGGGCCGAACGCCCCGCCCTCGCCACCTAACCCGAACGAGACCCCCATGGCCCAGGACGAACCCGGCATCACGCTCATCCGCAACGCCCGCATCGCGGATGCGAGCCTGCGCCGCGCCGACCCAGGCGACGTGCTGATCGAGGACGGCACCATTCGCGCGGTGGGCACGGACCTTACGGCACCCGCCCATGCGCGCATCATCGATGCGACGGGGATGCTGATCCACCCAGGTCTCATCAACGGCCACACGCACGGCCATGGCGGTCTCGCGCGCGGCATGGGCGACAAATGGACGCTGGAGCTGCTGCTGGCGGCCGCCCCCTGGATCGGGGGCAACCGCGCCCTGGCGGACAAGAAGCTCACCACGCAGATCGTCGCGGCCGAGATGGTGCTGAAGGGCTGCACCGCCGCCTATGACCTGTACTCAGAACTGCCGCTGCCCACGGTCGAGGGCATGGATGCCGTGGCCGAGGCCTATGCGGGCATCGGCATGCGCGCGGTCATCGCGCCGATGGTCGCCGACCGCACGGTGTATGACGCGATCCCCGGCCTGCGCGACGCGCTGCCCGACAGTGTTCAACGCGATGTGGACAAGCTGCGCCTGCGCCCCTGGCAGGACACGCTCTCCGCCATGGAGACGGTGATGCGCGGCTGGTCCTGGGCCGGCCAGGACATCCGCTTCGCCATCGCACCCACCATCCCGCACCACTGCTCGGACGAGTTCCTGAATGGGTGCGCCTGCATGGCGCGCGACCATGGCCTGCCCGTCCATACCCATGTAGGCGAAAGCAAGGTGCAGGCGATCGTGGGCATGAAGCGCTATGGCAAGACGCTGCTCGCGCACATGGATGCGATGGGCCTGGTCAACGAACGCTTCACCGCCGCCCACGCGATCTGGCTCGATGATGACGATATGCGCCTGGCCGCCGATCGCGGTGCTTCGCTGGTGCACAATGCCGGGTCCAACATGCGCCTGGGCAACGGGATGTTCGCGCTGCGCCGTGCGCTCGACCTCGGCGTCAATGTCGGCCTCGGCACCGATGGGGCGAATTGCTCGGACAACCAGAACATGTACGAGTCGATGCGCTACGCCTCGATGCTGTCCAAGGTGCAGACGCCCAATCCGCGCGAATGGGCCAGCGTCGAGGAATGCTATTCCGCGGCCACCAAGGGCTCGGCCCGCGCGCTGGGCTTCGACAATATCGGCGCGATCGCACCGGGGATGAAGGCGGACATTGTCTTCCTATCGCTCACCAGCCCGAACTGGATCCCGCACAACGGCACGGTCAACCAGCTTGTCCATACCGAGGACGGCACCGGCGTGCGCCACGTGATGATCGGCGGAAAATTCGTCGTACGCGACGGGGTGCTGCTCACGCTCGACCTCGCCAAGCTCGCCGAGGAGGCGGAGGCTGCGCGGGAGCGACTGGAGGCCCTGAACATCGGCTACAGCGACCTCTATGAGCGGGTCGCCCCCATCATCTCAAGCTTCTGCCCGGGGATGGCGGCCAAGCCCTACCACATCCGCCGCTACCTCTGCGATTGAGCCGCCCGGCTACTGCGGCTCCAGCCCGACCTCGCGCGCCTTCTCCGACAGAAGTGCTATCTGCTGGCGGAGAAACGCCTCGAACACGGCCGGCGTGCCGCCCTGCGGCGTGAAGCCCAGCCTGCCCAGCCGCTCGCGCGTCTCGGGCAAAGCGAGCACCGTGTTCAGCGCCGCATTCGCACGCGCGATGATGGGCGCGGGCGTGGCGGCGGGGGCAGCGAGTCCGAACCACACGATCAGCTCGAACCCCGGCACCGTCGCCCCGATCGGCGGGATTTCGGGGGCCAGCGGAGACGGCGCCGCCGAGGTGACGCCGAGTGCGCGCACGCGCCCCTCGCGCACCTGCGCCATGCCATTGGCGAAGTCCGTCAACGTGGAGTCGATGCGCCCCGCCACCACATCCGTCAGCGCCTCCGGCCCGCCGCGATACGGGATTGGCGTCATCTCCACCCCGGCCGCACGGTTGATCATCTGGCTGCCGATCAGGCTCGACGCATTGCCATGGCTGAAGGTCAGCGCGCCTGGCCGCTCGCGCGCCTGGGCGATCAGATCCGCCACGCTGCGCGCGGGCGAGGAGTTCGGCACCACCAGCACATAGGGTGCGACCGCCAAAAACCCGATCTGCGCGAAATCTCGCAAAGGGTCATAGGGCAGGCGGCGGATGAGGAAGGTGTTCAGCGCGCCATTCGTCACCGATAGCACGCACATGGTGTAGCCATCGGCCGCACCGCGCGCGACCGCCTCGGTCCCGATCGCGCCGTTCGCACCGGCGCGGTTCTCGATCACGACGGGCTGGCCCAATTCGCGTGCAAGCGGGTCCGCGATGAGCCGCATCAGGCTGTCGGTCACGGAACCGGCGGGGAAGGCCACCACGATCCGGATCGGCCGTTCCGGCCAAGTGCTGCGGGCCTGTCCTGCGGCCTGCCCGGCCGCGAGGATGAACGGTGCTGCGAGCAGCGGACGGCGCTTCATGGATTGGCCCTCCCGGCCAGGATGCGGTGAATTTCGGTATTGTCCGCCTTGGGACCCAGCTCCGCGAGCGCGCCATCCCACAGCGTGCGGCACAGCGCGAGCGCCTGCGCGTCCACTCCGGTTTCCGTCGCAATCGCACCCGCCGTCTCAAGATCCTTGCGCATCAGGCCAAGCTGGAAACCCCCTGCGTAGCGGCCGGGGATGATCTCCTGGCGCAGCTTGGTCTCGGTCGCGACGTTGCGGCCCGAGGAGGCGTTGAGCACATCGGTGAAGACGCGCAGATCCAGCCCCAGCTTCTCCGCCATCACCGCCGCCTCGGATGCGGCGAGCAGGCCCGCGGCATAGACGTAGTTGTTCAGCGCCTTCATCGCATGCGCGCTGCCCACCACGCCGGTGCGGATGATCTTCTCGCCCATCGCGCGCAGCACCGGCTCGGCCTTGGCGAAGCCCTCATCATCTCCGCCGATCATGATCGACAGCGTGCCCGCGCGCGCCTTGACGACGCTGCCCGAGACCGGCGCATCCATCACCGCCGCACCCCGTGCTTCGGCGAGTGCCGCAAGCCGCCGCGTCTCGCCGGGGACGGAGGAGCCCATGTCGAGCAGCAGCGCGCCCTGGCCCAGCGCCGACATCAGCCCGTGGGTGCCTTCGCAGACGGCGCCCACCACATCCGAATTCGGCAGCATCAGGATGATGAGCGAGGCACGAGCAGCGAGTGCCGCGGGCGTCTCGGCAAACTGCACCCGCCCCTCTGGCGCATCCTCGGACAGCGCGGCGCGGGCCTCCGCGGCGCTGTCGCAGGCGATGATGGAAAACCCCTTCGTCAGCAGGCAGCGCGCCATGGGAAGGCCCATCATGCCAAGCCCCACGAAGCCAACCGCGGCGGGTGCCGCTTCCTGGGACATGGTGTTCTCCTCCCTCGATACTGGCCGGCAATCTCCCGTGTGGCAGAGGTTCTGGCAAGCCGTGGCGCGGGCTACCGCCGCCCGGCGGCCTGCACCACCAACTCGAACGCTCCGCCGCCACCGCCCAGGATCGAGGCGCGCAGATAGCTCGGCCCACCCTTGCCCGATTGCGGAATGTTCAGCCGCGAGGCAAGGCCGCCGCCGCCATCATCATCCTCGGCCAGCACCTGGCCCTGCGCGTCGAGCAGTGCGAGCACCGTGTCCGTGCTGCCGCGCAGGTTCTGCGTGATGGCCACCAGGCTGCCTTCGGGCAGGCGGAAGAAGGCTTCTTCACCCCGCCGCAGGCGCAGTGACAGCGTCTGGCCGAGCTGCACCGGCACCGCATTCGCAACCGAGGCACCGAAGGGCGCGCTGGGCTCGGTCTTGTTCACCTCGATTACCAACTCGAAGCTGCCGTCGCCGCCGCTGCCCGCGAGCAGGCCGGCGCGCAGGAACAGCGGGCGTGCCTCGCTGGCCGCGATTTCGATGCGGGAGGCAAGGCCGCCGCCGCCATCATCATCTTCGGCCACCACGGTGCCGCTGGCATCGACTACGGCCAGCACCGTGTCCGTGTTGTTGCCAAGCGCGCGGGTCAGCGCGACCAGGTCGCCGTCGGGCAGGCGGAAGAACGCCTGCTGGTTGCGCCGTAGCCGCAGCGCCACCGGGGTGCCAGGCGTGAGGGCAGGGGCCTGCGCGGCTTCGATGATGTTGGAGGGATAGGCCGGGCCGGTGCGCGGCGGCTCCACGTCCAGGATCAGCTCGAAGCTGCCGCCCGCGGTGCCGAGCAGGCCGGCGCGCAGATAGGCGGCCCGCCGCTGCGCCGCCGCCACGTCGAGTGCGGAGGACAGAGA
>JBKJNV010000350.1:0-3250 GCA_046593435.1 Roseomonas sp. | reverse complement strand
GCGGGTCGTGAAGGACAAGTATGTTGGGCCGTTGATCAAGACGATCATGACCCGCTGCATCCAGTGCACACGCTGCGTGCGTTTCGCCGCCGAGGTCGCTGGCACGCCGGAGTTGGGCGGCACCAATCGTGGCGAAAACATGGAAATCGGCACCTATGTTGAGAAGGCGCTGACCTCCGAGCTCTCCGGCAACCTGATCGACATCTGCCCGGTCGGCGCCCTGACGTCGCGACCCTACGCCTTCGTTGCGCGCCCATGGGAGCTGCACAAGACGAACAGCATCGACGTGCAGGACGCGACCGGCACGGCGACGCGCATCGACAGCCGCGGGCCGGAAGTGCTGCGCATCCTGCCGCGCGTGAACGAAGCGGTGAACGAGGAATGGATGGCCGATCGTGGCCGCTTCTCCTTCGATGGCCTCAAGCGCAAGCGCCTGGACCAGCCCTGGATCCGCCGCGCCGGCAAGCTGGCGCCGGCAACCTGGCCCGAGGCCTTCGCCGCAATCGCGGCCAAGCTGGAAGCCACGGCGCCGGAGCGCATCGGCGCCATCGTCGGCGACCTTGCGGATGCAGAATGCACGCTGGCCTTGCGCGATTTGATGCGCGCCCATGGCGCGGTCAATCTCGATTGTCGGCAGGATGGCGCGGCGATCGACCCAACGCGCGGCGACTTTTACCGGTTCAACAGTTCCATCGCCGGCATTGATGAGGCGGATGCGATCCTGCTGGTCGGCACGGATCTGCGGCGTGAGGCGCCGGTGATCAACGCGCGCGTGCGCAAGCGCTGGACGCAGGGCAGCGTCGCCATTGCTTATGCCGGTCCGCCGACGGACCTTACCTATCCGGCCCGCCATCTCGGCGACACGCCCGCGGCGATGCGGGACTTCGCGGAGGCATTGGGTTCGGCCAAGCGGCCGATGATCATCCTCGGTCGCGGTGCGTTGGTGCGGGGCGATGGCGCTGCCATCCTCGCCGCCGCCTGGACGCTCGCGCAGGAAAGTGGCGCGCTGACGCCGGGCTGGCATGGCTTCAACATGCTGCACCTGTTCGGTGGCCAGGTCGGCGCGCTGGAACTTGGCTTCGTGCAGGGCAAGACACTCGGCGCCATGATGGGCGGTGAGGTCGATGCGTTGTGGCTGCTGGGCGCGGACGGGTTCGACCCGGCGCGGATCGGGCCGGACACCTTCGTGATCTACCAGGGCCATCATGGCGAGCGCGCCGCCGCGCGCGCCGACGTGATCCTTCCCGGTGCCGCCTACACCGAGAAGGACGCGACCTACGTGAACACCGAAGGCCGCGCCCAGCGCGCCTTCCGCGCCATCCACCCGCCGGGCGAGGCACGCGAGGATTGGCGCGTCCTGCGGGCCTATAGCGAGGGTGTGGGCAAGACGCTGCCTTATGACAGCATCGACTCCGTGCGCGCTGCGCTGGCCGCTGCCGCGCCGTGCTTCGCCGCGATCGACGCGCTGCCCGCGCCGGGCTGCGCCAATACCACCGGCCCGATTGCCGAGGTACCGCTTGGTGACGCCGCCTTCGTCTATCCGCTGGCAAGCTATCACCTCGCTGACCCGATCGCCCGCGCTTCCGAAGTGATGGCCGAATGCGCCAGCATTTATGGCGGCGCGGCCCCGCGCCTGGCGGCGGAGTAGGATCATGAGCGAGTTCGTCGCGACGCCCTTCGGGACGCTGGTTATCACGGTGGTGCAGGCGCTGGCGCTGCTGGTGCCGCTGCTGCTGGCCGTCGCCTATCTCACCTATGGCGAGCGCAAGGTCCTGGCCGCCATGCAGATGCGCAAGGGGCCGAACGTCGTCGGCCCCTTCGGCCTGGGTCAGCCCTTTGCCGACGCGATCAAGATGCTGATGAAGGAAACCATCATTCCCTCGGGCGCCTCGCGTGGCCTGTTCATGCTCGCACCCATGATCACCTTTGGCCTCGCGATGATCGCCTGGGCCGTGATCCCGGTGAATGATGGCTGGGCGATCGCGGACATCAATGTCGGCATCCTGTATCTGTTCGCGATATCATCGCTCGGCGTCTACGGCGTGATCATCGCGGGCTGGGCGAGCAATTCGAAATACGCCTTCCTCGGCGCGCTGCGCTCGGCCGCGCAGATGGTGAGCTACGAGGTCTCCATCGGCTTCGTCATCGTGACCGTGCTGCTTTGCGTGGGCTCGCTCAACCTCACCGCCATCGTGCGTGCGCAGGAGCAAGTGTGGTTCTTCATCCCGCTGTTTCCGATGTTCGTGATCTTCTTCATCTCGGCGTTGGCCGAGACGAACCGCGCGCCCTTCGACCTGCCGGAGGGCGAGAGCGAGTTGGTCGCTGGGTTCTTCGTGGAATATTCATCCCTGTCGTTCGGGCTGTTCTTCCTCGGCGAATACGCGAACATGATTTTGATGTCGGCGCTGACCACCATCCTGTTCCTGGGTGGCTGGTATCCGCCGCTGGACATCGCGCTGTTCAATTGGATACCCGGTCCCGTCTGGTTCATCCTCAAGATCTGCCTGTGCCTGTTCACCTTCGTGTGGGTGCGCGCGACTTTCCCCCGCTATCGCTATGACCAACTGATGCGGCTGGGCTGGAAGGTCTTTCTGCCCTTCAGCCTGTTCTGGCTGGTGTTGACGGCCTTCGTGCTGAAGATCATGGGCTGGCTGCCAGCATGATGGAGACCCTCCGATGATCGACCGCATGGCCAGCGCGATGCTGCTGCGGGAGCTCGTCTCCGGCATGGCGCTGACGCTCAAATATTTCTTCAAGCCGAAGGTGACGCTGAACTACCCCTATGAGCGCATCGCCCTGTCACCGCGCTTCAAGGGTGAGCACGCGCTGCGCCGCTATCCGAACGGCGAAGAGCGCTGCATCGCGTGCAAGCTTTGCGAGGCGGTCTGCCCGGCCCAGGCCATCACCATCGAGGCGGAACCGCGCGAGGATGGCTCGCGCCGCACCACGCGCTACGACATCGACATGACGAAGTGCATCTATTGCGGGCTGTGCCAGGAGGCGTGCCCCGTCGATGCCATCCTCGAGGGACCGAACTCGACGTTCGCGACCGAGACGCGCGAAGAGCTGCTCTATGACAAGGACCGGCTGCTCGCCAACGGCGACCGCTGGGAACGACTGATCGCGAAGAATCTGGAACTCGACGCGCCGTACCGCTAAAGGCGCACACGCTGGGACGGGGAGGCGATTCCGCGAGGATCGACCTTCCATAATCGAAAGGGGCCGTGGCCTCACATGTTGCAAGGCATCG
>JBKJNV010000283.1:0-6687 GCA_046593435.1 Roseomonas sp. | reverse complement strand
CGGCGCGGGCATCGACCTGGACGGTGAGTGCTGTGGTGGTGGTGGCGACCCCACCGCCCGCCTCGGTGGCTGTGGCGGTGACGGACAGGCGCAGCGCCCCGGCGAAATCCGGACCGGGGGTGAGGGTAAGGCCGGCAAGCTCGGCAGGCGTGACCACCCAGGACCCATCCGCCTGGCGGGTGCCGGCCGACAGGGTCGCATCGCCAGGGACGCCCGCGATGGCGATGGACAGCGTCTCCGACCCGTCGAGATCGCTCAGGGCCGCGCGCAAGTCGAGCGCGATGGCGCTGTCCTCGGCACCGGTGGCATCAGCGGCGGCAAGCGTGGGCGCATCGGCGACGGCCTGGACCTGGACGGAGACGGTGGTGCTGACCGTCCGCGAGGCCGCACCGTCGCGGATCTCGGCCTCGATGCGCAGCGCGATGGGGGCATCCGCATTGGCTGGCGGTGTGATGGTGATGCGCCCGGCCGCGAGCTCGGCCTGGTCGACGCGCCAGGCGCCATCGCCCAGCGCGGTGCCCTGGCTGAGGGTCGCACCCGCGGGGACGCCGCTGATGATGGCCTCCGGCGCCCAGGCCTCGGAGGCGTCTGGGCTTGCGCCGAATTCGGCGCGGATCGTGATGGCGGTGTCTTCGCGCCCGTTGGCCGTGGCGGCGAGTGTCGCGCCGTCGATGATGGGCGCGATGCGGACGGTAAAGCCGACCTCGCGTGAGGCAGTGGCACCGCCATCGGCCTCGGTCGCGGTGGTGCGTAGCGTCAGCGCGATGTCGCCGGCGAAGTCGCGTGGCGGGGTGATGCTAAGGCCGGCGAGCTGCTGCGGCGTGACCACCCAGGACCCATCCGCCTGGCGGGTGCCGGCCGACAGCGACGCATCGGCAGGAATGCCCGCGATGGCGATGGACAGCGTCTCCGACCCGTCGAGATCGCTCAGGGCCGCGCGCAGGTCGAGCGCGATGGCGCTGTCCTCGGCACCGGCCGTGTTCTGGACGACCACCACCGGCGCATCGGCGACGGCACGGACCACGATGGTGGCGTTGGCGGTTGTCTCGCGCTCATCGGCACCGTCGATGGTCGTCGCGGTGATGGCGATGCGGATATCGGCATCGGCATTGGCGGGCGGTCGGATGGCGAGCTGGCCGGCCTCGAATGCGGCGCGCGGGACGGTCCATGTGCCCGGCGTGATTTCCTGGCCATGGGAGAGGATGGCGCCGGGCGGCAGACCACCCACAGTCAGCGTATCGCCCAGCGTCTCGGAGGCATCGGTGGTGGCGAGGGCGCCGCGGATCGTGATCCAGCCATCCTCGCCACCCTCGCCGCTGGCGGCGAGCGTGGCGGCATCGGCGCGGGCATCGACCTGGACGGTGAGTGCTGTGGTGGTGGTGGCGACCCCACCGCCCGCCTCGGTGGCTGTGGCGGTGACGGACAGGCGCAGCGCGCCGGCGAAATCCGCACCGGGGGTGAGGGTAAGGCCGGCAAGCTCGGCAGGCGTGACCACCCAGGACCCATCCGCCTGCCGCGTGCCGGCCGACAGGGTCGCATCGCCAGGGACGCCGATGATGGCGATGGACAGCGTCTCCGACCCGTCGAGATCGCTCAAGGCCGCGCGCAGGTCGAGCGCGATGGCGCTGTCCTCGGCGCCGGTGGCATCAGCGGCAGTAAGCCTCGGGGCGTCAGCGGGATCGTCCTTCACCGCGCCATCATCGCTGGGGCTCGGCGGTGCAGGGGCCGCGTTACGGAGTGAGACCTCGGGCGCAACCTCGCGCGGAGCCGATGCCTGGGGCCGGAATCCGGGCGGTGCGGCTGGGGGTGATGCCGCGGCCGGGAAAACCGGCTCCGGGGCTGGGGCCAGGTCCGACGGCGGCGCGATGTCGAGCGAGGGCAGGTCAGCCGTTGGCGCGGCTGGCATGCCGCCACCGGGCGCGTAGGCCGGCGTGGCGAGCAGAGCCGTGGCGTCGCCTCCATCCGCCGGCGTCGCCGCGCGCGTGAGGTCGGCCAAGGCCCCGATCGTGGCCAAGGATTCCGGCGCTACCCGCGACTGCGTCACCTCGTCCGGAGGCGCCACACCCGTGGATGCCTGATCGTCCGGCACCGAGCGCGGCGCGATCGCCACCCCGCCCACAGCCATGGCCGGCGTGGCCGGCGCGCTGGCGGGATTGGCGCGCAGCGTCGCTCGCATTTCGCGCACCGCCGCCTCGGAGGTGACGGCTTCGTTCTGCTCGCTCATGGGCGGCCCTTTCGCATATCAACGCTCGCTGAAGGCGGTGGAGGTGTAGGCGTAGATCGGCTTCAGCAGGTACTGCATGACCGTCTTGGCGCCGGTGGTGATGTCCGCCTGCACGGTCATCCCCGCGGACAGGCGCGCGAGCCCCGGGCTGCGCCCCACATGCGGCTGCTCCAGTGCGACGCGGGCGCGGTAATAGGGCTGGCGCTGCTCATCGAGAAACGAGCCCGCCGATATGCGTTCGACCGTGCCGGACACGGTGCCGAAGCGGGAGAAATCGAAGGCCTGGACCTTGATGGTCACGGGCTGGCCTTCGGTCACGAAGCCGATGTCGCGCGGGCTGATGCGTGCATCCACCACGAGCGGTGCTTCCTGCGGCAGCAATTCCGCGATCAGCGCGCCGGGCTGGATGACGCTGCCCGGGCGATGCACGGCCAGGCCGCGCACGATCCCCGCGATGGGCGCGCGCAGCAATGTACGGTCCGCACGGTCGCGCAACCGGGTGATGGTCTCCTCCGCCTCGGCCAGTTCGAGCGCGACGCGCGCGCCTTCCTGCCGCGCTTCATCCACCGCCTGGGAGCGGGTCTCGACCATGCGTGCCTCGGCTTCGGCCATTGCGCGCCGCGCGGTCGTGGCCTGACCCAGCAGACGCTCCTGATCGGCTTCGGTGCTGAGCAGCATGCGCTGCGTCTCCAGCACCGCGACGCGGGTGGTCAGCCCACCCCGCGCGAGGCCCTGGCGCGTCGCCAACTCGTCGCGGAGCATCGCGATCTGGCGAATGAGCGCCTGGGCCTGGCCGTCCAGCATCACAGCCTCGCTGCGCCGCTGCGCGACCTGCTCCGCGCCCGTGGCAAGGCGATCCGCCATGGCCGTGAGGCGCGAGGCGAGGGCGGCGCGCTGCGGCCCGGCCAGGGTGGAATCGCCGCCCGGCAAGGCCAGCCCCTCGGCCATCGCGCGCAGCCTCTCCTGCTGCTGCAACAGGGCGGCGCGGCGGGCGCTCAACTGCCCCAGATCGGCGTGGGCGGCGGCCGCGTTCAACCGCAGCAGCGGCTGGCCCGCCGCCACCACCTCGCCCTCGCGCACCAGCACCGCGTCCACGATGCCGCCTTCGAGGTGCTGCACCGGGGCCGCGGCCTGCGCGGTGACGATCTCGCCCTGCGCGATGGTGATCTCGGGCAGCCTGGTGACCGATGCCCAGGCAAGGAAGCCCGCGACCAGCGCCGCGGTGCACAGGATCAGCGCCCGTTCGGTGGCGCGCGGCCGTACCTCCTCAAGGGCGAGGACATGGCGGTCGGGGGCGGGCTTGAGGCACGCTGCGGGCAGCATGGTCATGATGAGGACCCCGGGGGCTGGAACACCGGCATGCGCAGGATGGGTGCGGCGGATGACGCGGCCTTCGGCGTCACATCCTCCATCTGGCCGTCCTGGACGCGCAGCACCCGGTCAGCGAGGCGCATATGGCTCGGCCGGTGGGTCGCCATCAGGATGGTGGCGCGGCCGCGCCGATCCTCGATGACCTCGGCGAAGGCTTCCGCGCAGGCGTCGTCGAGTCCGGTCACCGGTTCATCCAGCAGCAGCACCGGCGCGTCGCGCAGCAGCGCCCGGGCCAGGGTGACGCGCAGCAACATGCTGCGGGGAAGCTGGGCGGTTGCGTTGTCGCCTACCCGCGTTGCGAAGCCGTCGGGCAGGGCCTCGATCGCGGCCAGCACATGGGCCGCGGCGGCCGCATCACGCAGGGCCGAATCGCTGGCGCTCGGCATGGCGAGCCGCAGGTTCTGCGCGATGGTGCCGTAGAGAAGGTCGGGGACCTGCGGCACCCAGGCCACGGCCCGGCGCAGCACGGCGGGGTCGAAGGCGCGGATGTCGTGGCCATCCAGCCGCACCACGCCACCTTGCGGCCGGTACAGCCCGGCCACCATCTTCATGATGGTCGATTTCCCCGCGCCGTCGGCGCCGGTGATGGCGATCACCTCACCATGGCTGATGGTGAAGCTTGCCCCGGCCAGCACCGGCTCGGCCTGCGAGAGGTAGCGCAGCGTGACGCGCTGGAACGCGATGTCGCCACGGCGCGGCGATGCCATGCGGACCTCGTTCGCGGGCGGGCGCTCGGTCTCCAGCGCCATCATGCCGTCCACCTGGCGGATCGAGGCGCGGGTCTGCTCCCAGCGTGACAGCATCACGAAGCCCGTCTGCAAGGGGCCGAGCACGCGCCATATCAGCATCATCCCCGCGATCAGCGCGCCGGCCGTCATGGCATTGGCCAGCACCGCGGTCACACCCACCAGCAGCGCCACCATCCCCGACATCGTCACCATCGCCTGCGCCACGGTCATCACGTGGCCGCCGAGGTTGGCGGCGCGTGCCGAGGCCGTGGCCGCAGCGGCCGCGGCGGCGGCATAGCGTTCCACCCAGCGCGCTTCCGCCCCCATGAGCTTGAGGCCGCGCTGCGCTTCCAGCGCTTCCAGTGCAAGCGCCTCGCGCGCCTGCCCGGCGCGGGAGGCCTCGTTGATGGCGCGGCTGACCATGCCCCGCGTGGCAAGGTAGAGCAGCGCGAACCCGCACACGGCCGCGACGGGGACCAGCGCCACCCAGCCGCCCAGGAACAACAGCAACGCCAGCACCACAAGGCTGAACGGCAGGTCCAGCACGGCAAGCGCGAAGGCGCCGGTGAGAAAATCACGGATGGCGGCGAAATCCCGCAGCCGGGACACCTGCGCGGCGGTGCCCGCCCGTTCCACCAGCGCCGTGGGCAGCGCCATCAACTGGCCAAACACCGCGGTCGAGACCAGGCGGTCCAGGCGTTCGCCGATGCGGGCGAGGGCGCGTTGCCGCAGGGCGCGGAAGACCAGCTCCATCCCCAGGGCCAGCGCCGCGCCCAATGCGAGCATGGGCAGCACGGATGGCGCGTGCCCGGCCACCACGGTGTCGAACACGACCATGGTGAAGACCGGCACGCCCAATCCGAGCAGGGTCACCATCGCAGAGATGCCCAGCAACGGCCCGCCTTCGGGTGCGAAGCGCCGCGCCACCGTGGCCATCCAGCTGCCGCGGGGCGCGGGCGGCGCCGGCGGCACCGCGATGTAGAGGCGGCCGGACAGGTTCCAATGCGCGCAGGGGACGCAATCACCGGTGGCGCCGTTCAAGCGCAGCACGGTGCCGCGGGCGTCGCGATAGAGCAGGCAGGCCGGCTGCCCCTCCTCGATCAGCAGGCCCGGCAGCCGGCGCGCATCCAGCCGGCCGGGGCGCACCCATTCGCCGCGGGTGGGGTGGCCCAGGCGCGCCAGTGCATTGCGCAGTTCCGTCAGGTCGGGCCGCGGTTCGGCGTGCGGCAGGGCGGCCAGCAGGTCGTCCGGCCCCCCCGCCCAGCCCAGCACCGCCAGCCAGGCGGTCAGGCAGCGCGTGATGTCCGTCTCCTCCAGCCCCGGGATCGGCTGCGCCTGCAGGCCCAGAGGCGGCGTGCTCAGCAGCTCCGATCGCAGGCCAAGGGAGGAAGGTGCGTAGATGTTCATGGCTCGGCCACGAGCCGGCCGCCGGCCACGTGCAGCACGCGATCCGCCAAAGCGAGCGCGGAGCGACGATGGCTGACCATCAGCACCGTCATCTGTCCGCGCGCCGCTTCCAGCACACGGGCCAGCCGCCGGTCACCATCCATGTCCAACTGGGCATGCACGTCGTCGAGCAGCAGGATGAGCGGCTGCTGCACCAGCGCCCGCACCAGGCCGATGCGCTGCTCCACGCCTCGGGGCAGCGGCGTGGACCCCGCGCCCACCTGCGTGTGCCAATCGCCCGCCAGGGAGGCCGCCACGCCATCGAGCCCGAGTGCCGCACCCAGCCGCAGCGCCTGCTCGCGCAGATGCGGCTGGTGCAGCGTCAGATTATCGAGCAGCGACCCCTGCACGATGGGTGGGTCGGGCAGCACAAGCGCGATGCGGCCGCGGGCCGGCACCACATCCACATGGCGCAGATCCTGCCCATCCACCAGGACACGCCCGGCCTCGGGCTTGATCTCCCCGGTGATGAGCTTCAGCAGCGCCGACCTGCCGCTGCCATTGGCGCCATTGATGCCGATGAACTCGCCGGGCTCGACCCTCAGAGAGAGCCCGTCGAACAGCCAGCCGCCATCCGCCATCCGGCCGAACCTGACCGATTCCAGCTCGATGCCGCCGCGGACCAGGTGCAAGGCCGGCAGCATGGGCCGCGCCTCCTGCGGCAGATCCGCGAGCTGGGCCACGCGGCGTTGCGCATCACGCAGCGATTGCAGACGGGACCAGAGCGCCGCGCCGCCGAGCAGCGGCTGCATGCAGCGCCCTGCCAGCATGGTGCATGCGCCAAGCCCACCGACGGTGAGCTTGCCGTCCAGCACCATCAGGCAGCCCCAGACGGTCACCGCGATGGTGGCAAGCTGCGCCATCAGCAGGCTCGCTTCCTGGCCGGCCGCGGTGGCAACAGTCAGGTGGCGGCGCAGC
>JBKJNV010000230.1:0-7041 GCA_046593435.1 Roseomonas sp. | reverse complement strand
CCGACATAGCGATCGCCCACCTTGGTGCGGTGCAGGCTCAGGCCAAGCGTGGCGAGGTGGCGTTCCAGCCCCAGATTCGACATCACGGTGGCCACCACGCCGCCGCCCGCAAGCCGCCCCGCGCGGTGCCAGAAGCCGGCAATGGTCGCGAGGATCTGGTCGCCATCGATGACCTGGCCCAGCTCATCGACCAGCACCAGCCGGTCGGCATCGCCGTCCAGGGCTATGCCCAGATCGGCACGGCGCTCGCGCACCAGCTCGGCCAGGCGGCCCGGCGCGGTGGCGCCGCAAGCATGGTTGATGTTGAAGCCATCGGGGCTGACGCCGGTGGTCACCACCTCGGCGCCCAGCTCCCACAGCACGGTGGGCGCCACCTTGTAGGCCGCGCCATTGGCGCAATCGACGGCGATGCGCAGGCCATCGAGGCTGAGGCCCTTGGGGAAGCTGGCCTTGGCGGCTTCGATATAGCGGCCCGGCGCATCCTCAAGCCTGCTGGCGCGCCCCAGCCTGGACGGCCGCGCGAGAGCGTCGGACAGGTCCCCGGCCTCCATCAGCGCCTCGATCTCGGCTTCCTGCGCGTCGGACAGCTTCAGGCCATCCGGGCCGAACAGCTTGATGCCGTTATCCTCATAGGGGTTGTGGCTTGCCGAGATCATCACGCCGAGATCTGCGCGCAGGCTGCGCGTGAGCATGGCGATGGCTGGCGTGGGCAAGGGCCCCACGATCATCACATCCATGCCCGCTCCGATGAAGCCGGCGGTGAGTGCCGGTTCCAGCATGTACCCCGACAGGCGGGTATCCTTGCCGATCACCACGCGATGGCGATGCGTGCCGCGGTTGAAGAACTTGCCCGCGGCCTGGCCGAGGCGCAGCGCCGTTCCGGCATCCATGGGTGGCGTATTCGCCCTGCCGCGGATGCCGTCCGTGCCGAACATTTTGCGAATGGGCCTGCTCATGGCGGCGAACTACCGCTTCTGCGCTGCGGCGTCCATCTTGGACCCGCATGTTGACCTGCTGCTGAAGGGCAATTCGCTGGGCAGGGTGCTCAACGGCTTCAACAGTACCCGGCCGGTGACCCTGGACATGATGATCGCGCATGGGAGTGCCGTGATGCGCGGCGTGCGCCGGCCCACCCGCTCGCTGGAGTCCAGGGACAGGAAGCGGATGGCATGCGCGAGGCGGCGCGGATCGGATACGTCCATACCGCGCGATTGCTCCCCTGATTGGTCGGAAATCGCTTGGATCGCCCCAGCTCACCAGCAAGCGGGAAATTTGCACAGTTCGATGAATCATGGTCGCCCTTGGTTCCATGGTGCGCCATTTGCCCCTTTCGGCTCTGCGGACCTTCGAGGCAGCCGCCCGCACCGCCGCAGCCTTGCTGGACCATGCGCCGATCGAGAGCGCGGTGAAGAAGGTGCGCTGGCCAGCCTGGTTCGCCGCCAATGGCATGATCGCGCCGGAGCCGCGCGGGCCGCGATTCGACCGCTCCTTCCTCTCCCCGAGGGCGGCGATGGATGGGCTGGGGGTGGCGCTCGAATCGACCCGTCTGGCGGAGCGCGAATTGGCCGAGGGCAGCCTGGTGCGGCCGCTCGAAGGGATTTGCCAGGATGTCGTCTACACGGCCCATTGGCTGGTTTTCCCGCGCGCGCGCCGCTACGCTCGCAGTGTCGTTATTTTCGCCGAGTGGATGGCGCTGCAGCTTGGCCTGATGATGGTGATCAACCCGGGCATCGGGCTCTACACGCCCCCGGTCGGCACGACGCTGTTCATCTTCTCGACCATCGCAGAGGCGGGGATGGGAGAGATGGTTCGCGCGTTGTGGACCAAGGCGGGATCATGCCCGAAATCAGCTGAGGGCCGTCGCTTCGCGGAAGAACTCGTGGCCGCTGGGCGCTTCGAGACAGTCAGTGACGTTCGTCGACGCAGCGCTGCGACTGCCACAGCGCCAGGAGACGCTGCGCGCCGCGCGGGTGGCGTCAGCTCGGTGCCGCGAGGGATGAGGCGACCGCGACGGCTGGTTGGAATTCGACCAGCCGGAGGTCAAGCGCGCCCATGATGGTGGGGCAACGGCATGAATGCTGCCCCATTCATTGCGCCCAGCGCGCTGCGTGACATGGACGCAGCCTTATCGTTCATGGGCGAGGACGATGCACCGCTCGACCGCGCGTTCGCGACGGCTTTCGCAAGGCGCTACACGCCATCGCCGAGGAGTCGCCGGCGCGTTGAACGCGGCGCGCAAGTCGAAGCTGGCCTCCACCCCTGGCTTCGGCGATTCGCGCATCCGCGTGGAGGAAGCATCGCGTGGTTGATCGTTCCTGGCGCGGCTGCTGCATGGCGGCCGCGCCTCGCCCGCCACCGCGGCACAGCGCACGTTGTTCAGGGGGCTGGGCGCACGCTTGTCGCCAGCGTCCACTCATCTGCCCGCGCCGTGTGCTGCAATCCGGCCCGCACCCCCCAGAGGTTCACCTGATGGTGCATCGGCACGAGACCGACGTCGTGCATGGCAATCTCGGTCGCTTGGATGAAGATCCGCCGGCGCGCCTCGTCATCGAGGGTTGCCAGGCCGTGGGCGAGCAGCCGATCGACGTCCGGATTCGAGTAGCGCGAACGGTTGGACGCGCCCTGTCCGGTCGTGCGGTTGAAGGTGGCGAGCAGCGAGCCGAGCGGGGAGGAGGGTTCCGCCGTATCGATGCCCCAGCCGCCGAACAGCATGGAATAGTCCTGCCGGCTGGCGGCGGTAATCCAGGTGGCGAAGGGCAGCGCCTGCACCTCCGTCTGGATGCCGATGCGGGTCAGCATCTGGCCGATCGCCTGGCAGATGCGCTCGTCATTCACATAGCGGTTGTTGGAGCAATGGATGGTCAGGTTGAACCCGTTCGGGAAGCCCGCCTCCGTCAGCAGGCGCCGCGCACCTGCCGGGTCGAAGGCGGGCGGGGGCAGGGTCGGCGTCCAACCGAACCAGTCGCGCGGCATCACCTGGCCCGTCACCTCCGCCGCCCCATCCATGACGCGGGAGACGATGGCCTCCCGGTTCATCGCGAGGCTCACCGCCTGGCGCACGCGCAGGTCCCGGAACGGGTTCGTCACCATCGGCTGGCCCTGCCGGTCGCGCACGAAGGGGGAGGCGCGCTCCAGGTGATCAACGAAGACATACATGTTGCGGTTGGAAATGGCGCGGCTCACGCGGAACCGCGTGTCACGCTCCACCCGCGCAATGTCGCTGGTCGGCAGCGCGTCGATCAGGTCCACATCGCCGGACAGCAGCGCCGCGACGCGGGATGCCGAGCTGCGTATGAAGCGCGTGGTCACCGTACCCCAGGGCTGCGGGTCCCCCCAGTAGGCCGGATTGCGCTCCATGACGATGCTCTCGCCCCGGCGCCAGGCTACGAAGCGATAGGGCCCGGTGCCCACCATTGCCTTGCCGCTGTTGTAGTCCGCTGTGGTCGCACCCTCCCCATGCTTGCGCGAGACGATGCCGAAGGTGCTGAGATAGGCCGGCATCAGCGGAAACACGCCGTGTGTGCGGAAGCGGATGGTGTGCGCATCCACCACCGTCGTCTCCGCGATCTGGCGCAGATACAGGCCGAAGGAGGAGGGGCTGTTCGGCACGGATGGCGCGCGCTGCACGGTGAAGGCGACATCATCGGCGGTGAAGGGCGACCCATCATGCCAGGTCACCCCTTCGCGCAGCTTGAACTCCCAGGTGGTGTCGTCGATGGCGCGCCAGGATACGGCCAGGCCCGGCTGCAGCCGCTGCTGCGCATCCTGCAGGATAAGCGGCTCGAAGAAATGCGCCGAGACGGCCTTGTTCGGCGCCAGGTTGTGAAAGTGCGGGTCAGTCGAGGTGATGTCCGCCTCCACGGCGATGCGCAGCGCGGGCGCGCCCTGTGCCCTGGGGCCGGCGCCCAGCGGGTGCAGGGCCAAAAGCAGGACGCAGGTGGCAAGCAGGCTGCGGCGGCGGCGCGGTACAGGCATCCTCGGGTCACTCCTTGATGATCGGTGGTATCAGCCGGGCGCCATCCGCAGCAATTCCCGCGCATCCGCGGGGGTTGCGACCTCGCGCGCCATGTCACGCGACATGCGCGCGATGCGGTGCACGATATCGGCGTTGGTGGGGCAGCCGAGCTCCGGGTAGTGGTAGTCACCCAGGCCCGGCGCGATATGGCCGCCTTCCGCGATCGCCATGGCGGCGCACGGGAAGATATTGGCGTGCTTGGTGCAGACCGCCCACTGGATGCTTTCATCCCGCGGGATGGCGTGCAGAAAAGCGGCGAGCCCCGCCGGCGTTGCCTCATGCCCCGCCAGCCGGCCGCCACCGCAGAGCGGGATCTTGGCCAGCGCCGGACTGTCCAGCAGCCCCATCTCGATGAAGGCGGCGGTGGCGCGCATGAAAGCCACGGTCCAGACGCCGACGCTGGGCTTCACGCCCAGATCCTTCATGGTGCGGGCGAAGAACATGCAGCTCTCGATGCTGTTCTGATAGACCTTGTCCGTCGTCTCCCACCGTTTCTCGCCCGGGTTGTAGCGGTCCATATTGGTGCTGCCGATATCGATCGTCGCGATATCGGGCTTGGACGCCGCGACATGCTTCACCCGATCCGCCGCCTCGCCCTCCAGATAGACATTGCCCAGCGTGGTGTGGATCAGGATATCGCTGCGGGCGCGGATTTCCTTCGTGATTTCGGCATAGAGCTCCGGGCTGTGGCTGCGCTCTCCATTTGGGCCGCGGGCATGGACATGCACGATGGAGGCGCCGGCCTCCCGGCACCGCGCTGCATCCTCGGCGATCTCGCTTGGGGAATAGGGGATATGCGGGTTGGGGCCACGCATCTCCCACTCGTTCAGCCGAACATTGATGATGAGCTTCTTTGTCATGGTCACCTCCACGGTTAGGCAAACGGCGTGCCGCCAAGGCGACCGGCGCGCCGCAAAGGGTTTCAGCCGCCAATGCCGAGCATGGCGCGGGTCTCGGCCGGGGTGGCGGGCTGCCGTCCGAAGCCGCGCGCCAGATTGGCGAAAAAGCGGATCAGCTCCGCATTGGTCGGGCAGCCAAGTTCCGGATAGGGATAGTCGCCGATGCCGGGCGACAAATGCCCGCCGCGCTCCAGCGCGACGGCGGCGGCCGGCAGCAGGTTTCCTTCCTTGCAGGTCACCGTCCATTCGATGCGACGGCCAGGCGGCAACACATCGAGGAATGCGAGAGTGCTGGCGATGGTGCAGGGATGCCCGCCGACGATTCCTCCCTCGCAGAAGGCGAATTGCACGTAGGCCGGTTCCTGGAACACGCCCATATCCATCAGCGCATCCGCCGCGCGCAGGAAGGGGATGGCCCAGCAGGTCAGGTGCGGCTTGACGCCCACCTTGTCCATTTCCGCCGCCAGGTACATGCAGGTGGACATGGTGTTGACATAGGTCTTGTCGGTGGTGGTGAAGCGCTTCGCCTGCGCGTCATAGACATCGATATTGGTGCTGCCGACATCGATCGCCGCCAGGTCCGCGCGATTCGCCGGGCCGCCCTGCATGCGCGCGATGTGCGCCGCGCGCGCCGCATCGCCCTTGATGGTGTTCTGCCCCAGTGTGCAGTCGATCAGGATGTCGCTGCGCGCGCGGATGGCGCGGATGATCGCGAGGTACATCTCCGGATCATGGCTGGGCGAGCCATCCGGGTTGCGTGCGTGGAAATGCACGATGGAGGCACCTTCAGCGGCGCAGGCCGTCGCGGTCTCCGCGATTTCCGTGGGCGTGAAGGGAATATGCGGATTGCGGTCACGCGGCGCGTATTCGTTGATGCGCGCCATGATGATGACCTTCTTGGCCATGTTCGGTTTCCTTTCCCTCAGGCTGTCGCGATGCCGGCGCGAACCGCGCGCGCGGCCAGTTCGTCTCGCCCCTCGCGCATTTCCTCGATTGTGCCGTAGGCCAGCATGTAGTGGCCGCGGTAGCCGCTGGCTTCGATCAGCGCGAAGGTCGCCTCGAAATCGACGGTACCGTCGCCAGGCTTCAGATGTTCCTCCTTGCCGCCACGATTATCGGCCAGGCGCACCTCCTCCATGCGGGAGGGGCCGAAGGCTTCGAAGAAGCCGGCGATACCGATGGGCAGCATGTGGGCGTGGTTCGCCGTGAAGGTCCAGCCGATGGCAGTGGCGTCCAGGCGATCGAAATAGTGGCGGCATTCCGCGACATCGCAGGCCAGGTAACGCACTTCCGCATCGGCTGGCTCGGGGTTCATATTCTCAAGCAGCAGGCGGACGCCGTGCGTGCGGGCGTAGTCGCCCAGCCATTGCAGCCGTTCCACGCCCTTCGCCATGCGGCGGTCGTAATCCCCGGTAAAGTGGAAGCCGCCATGCATGACGATCCAGCCGGCACCCAGCGGACCGGCCAGGTCGATGTAGCGGCGCAGATATTCGTCCACCGCCTCACTGAGGAAGGGCGCTGTCTCCGCCGCATTCACCGCGGAGAGTGTGTGCAGGCCGAACTGGATGCCGGCGGCCTCGGTGGCCTTGCGTATTCCGGCAATGCGCGCGGCATCGAAACTCGCGAAGACATTGCCGGTATCGCCCAGGCGCACATCGATCACGCGGATGCCGGATGCAGCGGACCAGGCGATGGCGTCCTCGATCGGCAAGCGGGCGCCAAAATCGATCCCGATGCGGTCCTTGAAGTTCGTCACGCCGCGTCTGCCTCCCGCCTCGATTGTCAAAGATCGCCAGGGAAACGCTGCTGGTCCCTGCCTGTCAACGTGCCACTGCCGGAGTTTTCGGCAGCAGGTGGCGCGAAAATGCGCTTGGCATACAAGTCGCAGCTTACAAGTCACACATGACGCAGCCATGCGATTGTTGACAAG
This sequence comes from Roseomonas sp., assembly GCA_046593435.1. Taxonomy (GTDB): domain Bacteria; phylum Pseudomonadota; class Alphaproteobacteria; order Acetobacterales; family Acetobacteraceae; genus Plastoroseomonas. The sequence goes on along the minus strand of JBKJNV010000230.1, from coordinate 197 downwards.
ATTCATCCTTGGGATTGCGATGCGCCGCCGACCAGGCCGGAGAGCCGCGTGACAGACCCACATGACATCCCTTTGCCTGTTACGCCGCTGAACCCCGAAGCCCCGCGGCGCCGCATCGCCTACGATCCGGCCTATCCGCTGGCCCGCCCCTTCGTGCGGCACGCCGCCTCCTTCCGCGCCGCCCGCCACACACCCCG
>JBKJNV010000110.1:0-6021 GCA_046593435.1 Roseomonas sp. | reverse complement strand
CCTCGTCATGCATTTCCTCGGTGGCGGCATAGTGCTGCGTCCAGCGATCGACATGCGGGGTGAGATCGGAGGCGAAGTCGGGCGCATCGGCCAGCGGGTCGAGGTCGAGCAGGTCCTGGCTGACGAAGACCTGCGACTCGCCGGTCTCGGCCAGGATGATGAACTCATGGGAAAGGTTTCCCCCAATCGGGCCGGTATCCGCGCGCATCGGGATGGCCTTGAGCCCCATGCGGGCGAATGTTCGCAGATAGGCCAGGAACATCTGGCGGTAGCTGTGCTGGGCTGCCTCGGCGCTGACGTCGAAGGAATAGGCATCCTTCATCAGGAATTCGCGGCCGCGCATGACACCGAAGCGCGGGCGCCGCTCGTCGCGGAACTTCCACTGGATGTGATAAAGGTTGCGCGGCAGGTCGCGGTAGCTCTTCGCGTAATCCTTGAAGATGTCGGTGACCATTTCCTCATTGGTCGGGCCGAATAGCATCTCCCGCTGATGGCGGTCCTTGATGCGCAGCATTTCCTCGCCGTAATCCTCGTAGCGGCCGGATTGGCGCCAGAGATCCGCGGTCTGGATGGTCGGCATCAGGATTTCCTGGGCCCCTGCCCGATCCTGCTCCTCGCGCACGATCTGCCCGACCTTCTGCAGCACGCGAAGGCCAGCGGGCAGCCAGGCATAGATGCCCGCCGAGGTCTGGCGCACCATGCCGGCGCGCAGCATCAGACGGTGTGAGGCGATCTGCGCTTCGGCAGGGGTTTCCTTGAGCGTGGGCAGGAAGGCCCGGGAGAGGCGCATGAGTATCCTTGAGGCGAGTGTGACGGCCAACCATAGAGTAGAACGCGGCAGGGCGGAAATCGCACCGGGATGGACCTCGCAAGCTGGTGTCAGCCGGGTCTGAGGGCGTGCTGCAACGCAATATACTTACATGACAAGCCCAATGCAGGTAACTTTCATCCACAATATACCGTGTTGGTGTAGAAAAACCTTGGCAGCGAGTGGCCTTCCCCTTAAACAAAAATAGGGCCGCAACCCGAAAGGATCGCGGCCCAAGTTTAGGGAGGAAACGCCAGTCACACGGCAGAAAGAGGAACAGCCTCTCTCTGTTTTGAAGATTGGCCCGGGCTCGAAGCGGGCTCAACGGCAAACTGGGGTGAAAACTCGGCGTTCAGACCGGATATGCCCAAAAAAAAGGCGGCTCAGGGTTTCAGCCCTGCTAGCCGCCTAAATTTTTTGCGGCGTCAGCGATCCGGCAGCGAAAACGGTCCACTGCGGAAGCTGATCCAGTCGCTTTCGATCACGAACCAGACCCCCACCCAGAGAATTGCTGACAGCACTGTTGTGCCGAGCAGCTTGGCGCCGATCCGCGCCTCTCGCGGCGCACCGCGCCAGCCCCCCGCGGCAAGGTCACCATCCGGGTCGGGGCGCGTGCCGATTGGCAGCACCACGAACAGCGCTGTCCACCAGATGAGGATGTAGACGATAATTCCGCTGAACCAGCTCATGCGCGCCATGTGGGCCGAGAATGCAACGAGGGGAAGCCCCCTCGTCGCGGATCAAACGCGGACCAGGTGCACCTCGACCGTCGGCCGCTTGCGCAGGCGGCGCGAGACCGCCTTGCGCAGAGCAGCGCGCACCGCCTCGCGCAGCGCCTCGTCATCGCGCTTCAGCCCTGCTGGCATCTCACCCACGCTGCGCGCCAGGTCGTCGGCGATCTGGCCCGGCTCGCTGTCATGCGATTCGAACAGGCCGGGGGCGGAGACCTGCGGACGGCCGACGACGCGCCCGCCGGAATCCACGGCGATCGAGGCCACGACCACGCCGTTAAACAGCATCTTCTTGCGCGCCGCGAGCACGCCACCCTCAAGCGGCAGCAGGCGGTCCACATCGATCGCAAGTTTGCCCACGGGCACGGCTTCGACCACGTTTGGGCGGTTGCCAGGTGCGAAGCGCAGCACATTGCCATCCTCGATGATGACGGGATGCGCGCCGCATTCGCGGGCGAGTGCGGCGTGCTCGGTCAAATGGCGCCACTCGCCATGCACAGGCACCGCGTAGCGCGGGCGCACGAGCGCATAAAGGCGCTTGAGCTCATCCCGCGCCGGGTGGCCGGAAACATGGACCATATGGTCCTCATCGGTCATGACGCGGCAGCCGCGCCGGGCCAACCCATCCTGAACGAGCTGGATGGCCTTCTCATTGCCCGGGATGCGGCGCGAGGAGAAAATCACCGTATCCCCTTCCCCGAGCGCGATCTGCGGGTGCGTGTCGGAGGCGATCTTGGCCATCGCGCTGCGATCTTCGCCCTGGCTGCCGGTGCAGATGATCAGCAGGTTGTCGTCGGGCAGGTAGCCGGCCTCCTCCTCGGGCAGGAAGGGCGCGACATCGGCGAGGTAGCCGCATTCGCGCGCCGCGGCCTCGGCGTTGCGCAGGGAGCGCCCGAATATCGCGACCTGCCGGCCAGCCGCCGCGGCTGCCTTCGCGATGGAGGAGACGCGCGCGATATTTGTCGCGAAGCAGGTAACCGCGACGCGCCCCTTCAGCCCCTTGATGATACCGGCGAGGTTGCGCTTCACCTCGGCCTCGCTGCCCGAATGGCCCTCGACCATCGCATTGGTCGAGTCGCAGACCATGGCGAGCACGCCCTCATCGCCCAGGCGACGGAAGGCTTCCTCATCCGTGGGCGGGCCGGTCAGCGGCTCGGGGTCGAGCTTCCAGTCGCCGGTATGCAGGATAAGCCCGTGACGGGTGCGGATCACCAGGGCCTGCGCCTCGGGCACCGAATGGGTAACCTCGAGGAATTCCAGGTCGAAGGGCGCGAGCGTCCAGCGGCCACCACGCTTGATGGTGTGCAATTTCACCTCGCCCAGCAGACCGGCCTCGCCGAGCTTGCGGCGCAGCACGGCGGCCACGAAGGGCGTCGCGTAGACCGGGCAACGGAATTGCCGCCACAGATGCGCGACCGCGCCGACATGGTCCTCATGCGCATGGGTGATCACGAGGCCCACGAGGTCCTCGCGATTCTCCGCGAGCCAGGCGGGGTCGGGCACCATCACATCGACCTCGGGCATCGTCGGGCCGCCGAAGCCGATACCGCAATCGACCGCCAGCAGCGCGCCGTCGCAGCGATAGACGTTGAGGTTCAGGCCAATCTCGCCGGTACCACCAAGGGGAATGAAAGCCAGGTCGTTCTGGCTGGAGCCAATGTCGTAGGGGGGCATATAATCTTTCTATGCGATTTGCGGCCGCAGGTCGCGGGTTACTCGCGCCGCGCGCCACGGCTCAAGATGGGGGCGCGATTGCGTTCAGCCAACAGGCGAAGCCCTTCGAGCGTGATGTCGGGATCGGTCTTTTCGATGATGGTGGTCCCCTCCGCGAATAATGGCGCGAGACCACCGGTCGCCACAACCTTCAGCGGCACGCCATATTCCGTGCGGATGCGGGAGACCAGCCCCTCGATCAGCCCGATATAGCCCCAGTAGATGCCCGATTGCATGGCCGGCACCGTCGCGCGCCCGATCACCGCCTGCGGCCGGCCGATACCAATACGCGGCAGCCTGGCGGCGGCTCGGTGCAGCGCCTCGATCGACAGGCTGATCCCAGGCGCGATGACCCCGCCCACATAGGCGCCATCTTCGGCCACCACGTCGAAGGTGGTGGCGGTGCCGAAATCGATGACGATCAGCGGCCCGCGATAGAGCGTGTGTGCCGCGAGGGAGTTGAGCAGGCGGTCGGCGCCGACCTCGTTGGGTTGATCCACCCGGATCTCGAAGCCCCAGTCGAGCGGTGCCCGCGCGATCAGTGGCTCACAGTCGAACCAGCTGCGCGACAGGCGGCGAAGGTCATAGAGCGCGGCCGGCACCACGGTGCCGATCACGCAGCGGGTCACGTCCGTCGCCTTCAGCCCCACATGCTGGAACAGTGTCAGCAGCCAGACGGCGTATTCATCCGATGTACGGTCGTCGCGCGTGGCGATGCGCCAGCGGCCGCGCCACTCGATGCCGTCATGAACCGCGAAGACCACGTTGGTGTTGCCGGCGTCGATGGCGAGAAGCATGGCTCAGTCCTGGTCAGGGCCCGGGTCTTGTGGTGCCGGGCGGTAACGTGGCGCGGGGCGCATGGCCCGCGTGAGATCAGGCAAGTTCGCCGGCGAAGACCGTCTCGACGCCATCGCGGGTTTCGAGCAACAGATTGCCATTTTCCGCAAGGCCCGCGAAGACCCCCGAGCGCCCGTCGCGCAATACAAGCGCGGTGCCCGGCGCAGGCCCGCGCGCCAACCAGGCGCTACGCACCGCGGCAAAGGGCACATCGCGCCAGCGGGCGATCGCGGCAAGCAGTATCTTGGCCACATCTTCGGGTGCTGGGGCGGGTGGTGGCAGGCAGGCCGTGGCGCGTTCAGGCAGCGCAGGCGCGTAGGCCAGATTGGCGCCGATGCCGAGCACGATATGATCCATCGCCCCATCAGGCCCCGCCTCTGCTTCGGCAAGAATCCCCGCGAGCTTGGCCCCATCGAGCATCACGTCATTGGGCCATTTCAGGCGCAGCATCGGCGCATGTGGGAGCAGCGCCTCCGCGAGTGCCACCGCCGCGCGGAGTGCCCATTGCGGCGCGTCGCGGATCGGTGCGGAAGGGCGAAGGATGACGCTGAGGGCCAGGTTCCCCGGCGGGCTGGACCACGCGCGCGCGCCCCTGCCCCGCCCCGCGCTTTGCTGCCGCGCCAGGATGGCGTGGCCGTCCGGCGCCCCTGCCCGGGCTTCGGCGAGGGCAACAGCCTGGGTGCTCGGAAGGCTTTCCTCGATGCGCAGCGTGAACTTCACTCGAGGATGGAGGCGATGGCACTTTGCGCGGCCGCGATCAGCGGTGCGGGGAACAGGATGAAGAGCAGCGTGAACAGCCCGGTGACGTTGAGCACCAGAGAAAGCCCCATCGGCCGTGCATCGAAGGCGCCGAGCGGCGCGTCGAAATACATCACCTTCACGATGCGCAGATAGTAATAGGCGCCGACAACGCTGGTCAGCACACCGATGACGGCGAGAGCCCAGAACCCAGCCTCGACGGCGGGGAGGAAGACGTAGAGCTTCGAGAAGAAGCCGGCGAGCGGCGGAACCCCGGCCATCGAGAACATGAAGATGGCCATCCACAGCGCCATCATCGGGTCGGTGCGACCAAGCCCCGCCAGGTCTTCGATGCGTTCAACGGCGCGTCCGTCGCGGCGCATCGAAATCAGCACCGCAAAGCTGCCGAGCGTCATGGCCAGGTAGATCGCCATGTAGATCAGCAACCCGCGCAGGCCAGCATCCGTGGCGACCGCAAGACCCATCAGCGCATAACCGATATTGGCGATGGAGGAATAGGCCATCAGCCGCTTCACATTGGTCTGCCCAATGGCGGCGAAGGCGCCAAGGATCATCGACAGCGCCGAGACCAGCACAATCACTTGCTGCCACTGCGCGACAAGGTCGCCGAACGGTCCGGCCAGCACGCGGGTCAGCAGCACGACCGCCGCGATCTTCGGTGCGCCGGCGAAGAAGGCGGTCACCGGCGTCGGCGCGCCCTCATAGACGTCGGGCGTCCACATGTGGAACGGCACCGCGGAGATCTTGAAACACAGCCCGGCCACGACGAAGATCACGCCCACTACAAGTCCGGGGCTCGCGCTGTCGGGCGTGCCGAGCGCACGGGCGATCTGGTCGAAATTGGTGCTGCCGGCGAAGCCATAGACCAGGGATGCGCCGTACAGCAGCAGCCCCGACGCCAGGGCGCCAAGGACAAAGTACTTCAGCCCCGCCTCGGCCGAGCGTTCATTGTCGCGGTCGAAGGCGGCAACGACATAGAGCGCCAGCGACGCCAGTTCGAGCCCCATGTAGAGCGTCATCAGGTCGTTGGCCGACACCATGATCATCATGCCGACCGTGGCGAACAGCAGCAGCACCGGAAACTCGAACCGCGCGAGGCCAGACCGTTCGTTGAAATCGATCGCCAGGATGATCCCGAGTGCGGCGCCGGCGAGGACCAGAAGCTTGCCGAAC
>JBKJNV010000060.1:0-4193 GCA_046593435.1 Roseomonas sp. | reverse complement strand
GTGCGGAGCCGCAAGGATGTGGGCGTCTACTTCATCCCCATGACCGGCGAGATGCAGCGTCGCCCCGCGCCTCCGGGTACGCCGGTTGCCCCGGCCGGCCCGCCGGCGCGTTGATCGGCATCGGCGCGCTGATCGGCGCTACTGGGTCGACCAGACGATACGGTGCATCCAGGTGATGTCGCCCAGGTCAAAGCTGTAGCTCGGGTGCGCGGGGTTGAGGCTTTTCAGCTCGATCCGCCGGGCTGATTGCCGGGTGAGTTCCTTGGCCATCACCTCGCCCTTGGTGGTGCGCACTACAACCCGATCACCGCGCCGCACCGGGGCGGCGGGCGATACGATGATGGTGTCGCCGTCGCGCAGCACGGGCTCCATCGAATCGCCGGAGATTTCCAGCGCATAGGCGTGCGGGTCGGTGATCTCGGGCATCGAGATCTCGTCCCAGCTGCCACCCACGGGAAAGCCGCCATCGTCGAAATACCCGTCCGACCCGGCCTGCGCGAAGCCGATCAGCGGGATATGCCGGCGCGCGGGCCCGCGGCCTGAGAGCAGCGCGCGCTGGCCGGTGACGAGTTCGGCAAAGGCCTCGATGCCGGTGGTCGTCGCGTCCAGCACCTTCGCGATGCTTTCGGTCGAGGGCCACCGCGCGCGCCCATCCACGCCGGTGCGCTTGGAGGGGTTGAAAGCGGTCGGGTCAAGCCCGGACTTGCGCGCCAGCCCGGAGGCCGAGAGCCCGTTTTCCGCGGCCAAGGCGTCGAGCGCCCGCCAGATGTCATCGTGTCGCATGGGGATAACATCCTAGGCTTCGCGTCGGAAAGCAATAGGAATATTTTCAGAGTTTTGCCTTGACCGCACAACCCTGGCGGGTATGTTCTCAACTTGTTCACCATCCAGGAGGCCCCCCGCCATGCGCTCCACCCCTCATCATGCCCTGTCCCCCCGCTATGCAACGCTTGCCAAGGCCGTGCCCTTCGCCACGGCCGAGGAGGCCTGGTTCTGGACCATGGCCGCACTCATCGCGCGGCGGGACGGCGCCCGCATCGTCGCCAATCGCGGTGCCGTCTCGCGCAATTGCGAACCCGATGACGTGGTGAAATGCCTCGACCGCCTGTACCGCCAGCGCCGCATCGACCTGGTCCATGCGCGCATCCTGCGGCTGTGGGGTGAGCGCGCGACGGCTCCCGATCCGCGCCACCTCAGCGAAGCCCGCGACCACGCGATCTGGGCCGAGGCGCTCTCTCGTCTCGAATGGCCGCTGCGTGTGAAGGGGATCGTCGCATGAGCGGCGCCATGCACGATTTTGCCGAAGAAAATCTGGATTTCTCGCGCCCGTATGCGCCGCGCCTCGCGCATCGCCGCATCGCCGGCGAAAGCGAGCAACGGCTGTTCCTTGTCTTCGGCGGCAGTGCCGACCAGTGGTGGCTGCGTCTGCTCGCGCCCGGATTTCGGCACTGCTTCGCCGCGATCGCAGATGCCGATGGCTGGACCATTCTCGACCCGCTCTCCGGCCGGTTGCTGGTGCAACGGCTGCCACTGGCGGCGGATTTCGACCTGCCCGCGGTTTATGCCCGCGCGGGCCTGGCCGTGCTCGGACCCTTCACCCCCGCACCCTCGCGCGGGCGCCTTGTGCCGCCCTGCCTGCCGTTCACCTGCGTCTCCCTTTGCCGCGCTTTGCTCGGCCCCGCAGCGCCGTTTGCCCTGACGCCGGCGTCACTCTTCCGGCGGTTGCAGAAGGCGGAAGAAAATAGGAAAAAAAGCTTGACATTCGGTATTCGCCTGGCCTAGAAAACTCCTGTCAACGGGCGACGTGCGCCCGGTGGCCTTCCTCCCCGTTCCCAAACTTCCGCGGGCCCGGCCTGCTCCCTCAACAGGAGCGGTCCGGGCTCGCGGCTTTTTGGGCCCCCTCATTCGCAGGAGTGTCAGCGTGACCCCACGGCCCACGCCGCCCGAGAGCCTGCCGCTCGAGCAGATGCTGGCACGCCACGCCCGCGCCCTCGATCGCCGCCGCCCCTTCGAGGCCTTCTGGCAGGATTGCTACGCCCAGACCCTGCCCGAGCCTGGCCAGGCGGCCCAGATCTTCGACGCAACGGCAGCGGATGCGGCGGAGCAACTCGCCGCTTCGCTCCTCGCCGAGCTCTGCCCGCCCTGGTCGCGCTGGTTCGGCCTCGCGCCCGCCCGGCCGCTGGATGACAGCCCGGCCTCTCGCGCTGCGGCCCTCGCGCTCGAAGACGCGGCCGAGATGCTGCAGCTGCATCTCGACAGGTCCAACTTTGCCCTTGAGATGCACCAGGCCTTCCTCGATCTGGTCATCACCGGCACCGGCATCCTCCTGGTCGAGGAAGCCGCCCCCGGCGAGCCCTCAGCCCTGCGCTTCGCCGCCGTGCCGCTGCGCGAGACGGTGCTGGAGGAAGGCATCTCCGGCCGGCTCGACACCATCTGGCGCGCAAGGCGACTGAGCGCGGCGTCCATCGCCGCCCGATACCCGGATGCAGACTTGCCGCCTGCGCTGCGCCACGCCGACGGCGCGGAGGAGCCGTCCCGCCACCGGGTCCTCGAAGCCGTCCATCCCGAAGGCCACGCGACGCGCTTCACGGCCCTTCTTGCCGGCGATGACGGCCGGGTCTGGCCGCTCGCCGAAGGGCGATTCGCGGAAAATCCGTTCATCGCCTTCCGCTGGCTCAAGGCGCCCGGTGAGACCTATGGGCGCGGCCCGGTCGGCAAGGCGCTGCCGGACATCCGCACCGCAAACCTGGTGGTCGAGCTGGTGCTGAAGAACGCCTCGATCGCGGCAACGGGGATCTGGCAGGCCGAGGATGATGGCGTGCTCAACCCCGCCACCATCCGCTTGGTCCCTGGTGCCATCATTCCCAAGGCGCCGGGCTCCTCCGGCCTCACGCCGCTGGCGGCACCGGGGCGGTTCGATGTTTCCCAGCTGGTGTTGAACGACCTCCGGGCTCGCATTCGCACCGCACTCCTCGCGGACCGGCTGTCGCCACAAGCCCAAGGCCGCATGACCGCGACCGAGGTGATGGACCGAAGTGCTGAGACCGCGCGCCGGCTGGGTGCAACCTATGGCCGTCTGCAATCGGAGCTGCTGAACCCGCTGGTCACCCGCTGCCTCGCCATCCTGCGCCGCCGTGGCGAGATCGCACCGCAAACCCAGGACGGCCACGAATTGCGCCTGCGCTACGCAAGCCCGCTGGCCCAGGTGCAAGGCCGCGCGGATGCGGCGAATACGCTGCTGTTCCTTCAGGCGGTCGGTCAGCTTGGCCCCGAGGCGGCAGCGCAGGTCGATGCCGCGGCCGCCGCCCGCTGGCTTGCCCGCAGCCTCAATGCGCCGGCGGAAATTCTCAGGCCGCCTGAGGTACCCAAGCCTGAGCAAGACCCGCAAACCCCGCACAACGGAGTGTCGCCCGCATGAGCCAGGACCTGCTCGAAGCCGCCCGCAAGCCCGACGTCGCGCCGCAGGGCGTGCCGGAGGGCGTGCCCGAAAAATTCTGGGATGCCGAAGCCGGTGCGCTTCGTACCGAGGCGCTGCTGAAATCCTACCTTGAACTCGAACGGCGCCTGTCGCAGCGCGCTGGCCCGCCGGCGGAGGATGCGCCGGAGGATGAGCGCCAGCGCTTCCTCCGTGCCATCGGCGTGCCGGAAAAGGCCGATGACTACACGATCGCCGCACCGCATGACCTGCTCGGCGCCGATGCCGAGATCAATGCACGCCTGCACGCGGCCGCCTTCACGCCCAAGCAGGCGCAACTGGTCTATGACCTGGCCGCCGAGCGCCTACTGCCGCTGATCGCCGACGCCGTGCGCGAAGTCGAGGCCGAGCGCGAGGTGGACCGTCTGCGTGCCCATTTCGGCGGTGAGGAAGCGTACCGCCGCATCGCCGGCCAGATCGCCGCCTGGGGCCGCGCGAACCTCCCACCGCATGTGTTCGAGGCGCTGAGCACCAGCCATGACGGCGTTGTCGCCCTGCACGGGATGATGGCCAAGCGTGAGCCGGCCTTGATGCGCGCCGCCGACCAGCCCGCCGCCTCGCAGGAGCAGGAGCTGCGCGTGATGATGCGCGACCCGCGCTACTGGCGCACGCGGGAGCCCGACTTCGTCAAGCGCGTGACGGACGGCTCCCGCAGACTCGCGAAGGGCTGAAAGCCCTAGCTTTTTTGCCCTCAAGCGCCGGGCGCGCGCTCCGCGCG
>JBKJNV010000024.1:0-3967 GCA_046593435.1 Roseomonas sp. | reverse complement strand
GCGCAGCGCCTGGCCGGGCGGGGTGATGTTGTCGCCGGCCGAGGCGAAGACGATGATCGGCGAGCGGACGGCGCGCATGTCGAAGGCGGCACCCGGGCCGGTGCTGAGCGTGCCGCGCGAGAAGCGGTTGCCGATGAACAGGTTTTCCACGATCCAGCCGATTTCGTCGGCGTTCATCGGCAACCGCTTCTCCCGCGGCACGCTCAGCACCGGCCCCGGTGCGGCCTTTGACATGCGCGCCGTCCGCTCCCCCATCATCATCTTCGCCTCGGCCGGCGACAACATCACCCCGCCCGGCCAGGCCCTGCGCTGGATCGCGGACGTCTATGATGATGAGCAGGAGATCAAGACGCTCGGCCAGACCATCATCTACCTGATGCACGCCGATATCGGGCATCTGGGCATCTTCGTCTCCGGCAAGGTCGCGCTGAAGGAACACGCCGAGATCGCCACCACGCTCGACACCATCGAGGCGGTGGCCCCCGGCCTTTACGAAATGCGCATCACCGGCACCGAGGGCACCGGCATCAACACCGGCTTCCAGGTGGAACTCGTCGAACGCTCCATCGCCGATATCCGCACCCTGTCCGGTGAGGCCGAGAACGAAGCCTTCCCGGCAGTGGCCAAGGTCTCCGCGCTGAACGACACCCTCTATGACATGACGCTGCGCCCCATCATCCGCCAGTTCGCCACCGAGAAGACGGCCGAACTCCGCCGCCAGATGCACCCGCTGCGCGCGCGCCGCACCCTGCTCTCGGACAAGGTGAACCCGTTGATGGCCGGCTTCGCCGCCATGGCCGACCAGGTCCGCGCGAACCGCCGCCCGGCCGCCGAGGACAATGCCTTCATCGCCCTCGAACGCAGCCTCGCGGACCGGGTCGAAGACAGCATCGACCGCTACCGCGACACCCGCGACGCCCGGCAGGAAATCGCGTTCCACGTCCTCTACGGCGCGCTCGCCGCGATCGGCATCACCGATGACGCGCCGATCGCCGCCCCCGCCCAGGCGGCCCTCGCCCAGACGCCCGAGGTGCAGGTCGCCATGGCCCGCATCGCCGAGGGCGGCTACGCCGAGGCCGTGGTGCGCATGATGATCCTGCTCGCCCGCGCCCGAGGCGGCGTCCGCCGGGACCGCCTCGCCCGCTCCAACGCGCTGCTCACCGGCGAGAGCCCCTTCGCGGAGATGTCGGCCGATGCGCGCCAGTCCATGATCCGCGAGCAGACGCTGATCGTGGCCGTCGATGCCGAACAGGCGCTGGCCACCCTGCCGCAGCTGCTGACTGGCGCGCCGGACCGCCGCCGTGCACTTCAGACCGTCGCCGACGTCGCCGGCCCGGAGGACGACCAGCCGGAGGCGGTCCTCGCCATGCTCGCCCGCCTGCGCGAGACGCTGAAGGTGCAGCGGCCGGTCGCGGCGTGAAGCCGCGCGGAATCGAGTGCGGCGTGAAGCCGCGCTCTCACCAAGGCGCGGCCTAGCCGTGGTGGGCGTCCCCACCTTCGCGACCCCGCCCGGCTTCCTCGGCCTGCCGTTCACCACCACGCCGGCCGCGCTCTCCATCGCCGGGATCCCGCTCGACATCGGCACCACCAACCGCGCCGGCACCCGCTCCGGCCCGGCCGCCATCCGCGCCGCATCGCGCATGCTGGTCGATGGCGCGCACCCGGTCAGCGGCGTGGACCCCGCGACCCTCTCCCTCGCCGACCTCGGCGAATTTGCCATCGCGCTGGGTGACATCCAGGCCAGCCTCGCCCTGATCGAGCAGCAGGCCGCGCGCATCCCTCACCTCCTCGCCCTGGGCGGCGAACACGGGGTCACGCTCGCCCTCCTCCGCGCTTTGTCCAAGCGCACCGGCGCCCCGCTCGGCCTGCTCCACGTCGATGCCCATTGCGACACCTGGCCCGAAAGCTTCGGCCAGGAATACGGCCACGGCTCGGTCTTCTTCCACGCCCTGAACGAGGGCCTGATCGACCCGCATCGCATGATCCAGATCGGCATCCGCGCCACCGTCCAGGCCGACGTCGCCGCCTGGGCGCCGGCCCGCGGCGTCACCGTGCTCTCCGCCCAGGACGTGCACGCCCAAGGCATCGCCGCCACCATCGCCCAGGCCCGGGCAGTGCTCGGCAGCGGCCCCGCCTACCTCTCCTTCGACATAGACGCGCTGGACCCGGCTTTCGCGCCGGGCACCGGCACGCCCGAGATCGGCGGCCTCGCCTCATGGCAGGCCCAGGCGCTGATCCGGGGCATGGCGGGCCTCGATTGGCGCGGCATGGACGTGGTCGAAGTAGCACCCGCCTATGATGTGTCGGAAATCACCGCCCTCGCCGGCGCGACCCTGGCCTGGGAATATATCTGCATGATGGGCCAAGCATGGGGGAAATGAATTTCCCCCAGACCCCCATTTTTTTATTTTTTGTTTATTGGTACCGAACCGACAACCTGCACCAAATAGTCAAAAATGAAAGATGGGGCTCAAACATGTACGTTTGATGGAGGAATTCTTTCCCCCAACCTCGCTTGAATCCCCCTGAAATCCCCCGCCACTCCAGAGAAGCTCCGGAAAATTCCCGGTGAACCCGCCGAATTCCCTTGCATTTTCCGGAACAAGCGACCATACAACCATCACTGACGCAATCGCACGTGCCGGAAGGCAACGACGGGACGCGTCCTTATCGGTGGAGCCGGCCATGTGGGCCGGCGCTCTGACAGGGAAGTGCCCATGTCCTCGCTCATTCCGCTCGGCGCGCTCCGCGCCCTGCCCCGCGTTGACGACCTCATCGCCGCCGCCCGCCCCGAAGACCCCGTCCTCTGCCTGCGCCCCGCCGTGCTGGCCGAGACCGCGCGCGCCTTCCGCCGCGCCTTCCCCGGCGACACGCTCTACGCCGTGAAGTGCAACCCCACCCCCCAGGTCCTCCGCGCCCTGTGGGAAGGCGGCGTCCGCCATTTCGACTGCGCCTCGCTCGGCGAGGTCCGCCTCGTGCGCGGCCTCTTCCCCGCAGCCCACATCCACTTCATGCACCCCATCAAGGCGCGCTCGGCCATCCGCGAATCCTACGCGGTGCATGGCGTGCGCGACTTCGTCCTCGACAGCGCCGAGGAACTGACAAAAATCCTGGCCGAGACGAACAACGCCCCCGACCTCGGCCTCTTCATCCGCCTGAGCCTGCCCAAGGGCAGCGCTCGCTATGACCTCTCCGGCAAGTTCGGCGCGGCCCCCGAGGTCGCGGCCGCCCTGCTCGCCGCCGCCCGCCCGCTCGCCTCTCGCATCGGCCTGTCCTTCCACGTCGGCTCCCAGTGCATGGAGCCCGAGAGCTACACGCGCGCGATGATCCTGGCCGGCGAGGTCATCCGCGCCTCCGCCGTCGCGGTCGAGATCGTCGATGTCGGCGGCGGCTTCCCCGTGGCCTATCCGGACCTGGCCCCGCCTCCGCTCTCGGCCTTCATGGCGGCGATTGCGCGCGGCTATGCCCAGGCGGGCCTGCCCGCCGGAACGAAGCTCTGGGCAGAACCCGGCCGCGCGCTCGTCGCCGGCGGCGCCTCGCTGGTGGTGCAGGTGCAGGCCCGGCGCGACGGGATGCTGTTCATCAATGACGGCGTCTACGGCTCGCTCTCCGATGCCGGCGTGCCTGCCTTCCGCTTCCCCGTCCGCGCCCTCCGCGCCTCCTCTGCCCCGCTGCGCGACTTCGCCTTCTTCGGCCCCACCTGCGACAGCGCGGACGTCATGCACGGCCCCTTCCCGCTGCCCGCCGACATGGCCGAGGGCGACTGGATCGAAATCGGCCAGCTCGGCGCCTATGGCGCCTGCCTGGGCTCGAACTTCAACGGCTTCGAGGCCCCACGAATCGAGACCGTGCGCGACCGCCCCCTGCTGGAAACCGCCGGCCTCACCACCCGCCGCATCCGCGCAGCCTGAACCCAGCGCGGATCAGGCCCTGCCATCCGCCCTGGCGAGGGTGTAATCCCCTCGCC
>JBKJNV010000005.1:0-2537 GCA_046593435.1 Roseomonas sp. | reverse complement strand
CCCCTCTTCAACCGAGCAGGAAAATTCGCACATGCTGGAATTCGCATCGACCCCGGGTGGCGGCGCCGCATGGTACGGCACCCAGGGTGCCGACACGGTGATCGCCGATCAGCTGCCGGGTTTCACCTTCGACAACCTGATTACGACCTTCGGCGGCAAGGACTACATCGAGGCCGGCCGCGGCGACGACCTGGTCTTTGCCGGCAAGGGCAATGACATCGTCTTCGGCGGTAGCGGCAATGACGTGGTCTTCGGCGAGGAGGGCAACGACTTCCTCATCGGCGGCGACGGCAATGACGTCATCGACGGCGGCAAGGGCGATGACTTCATCGATGGCGGCGTGGGCGCCGACCGGCTGATCGGCGGCGACGGCAAGGACGTCATCGCGGGGGCCAGCGGCAATGATGCGATCCTGGCCGGGCGAGGCGATGACCTGGTCGATGCCGGGTCGGGCAATGACGTGGTGGCCGGCGGCGATGGCGCCGACATCCTGTTCGGCGGCACCGGCAACGACAAGCTGTCTGGCGAGGGCGGGCACGACCTGATCGCGGGGGGCAGCGGCAATGACCTGCTCATCGGCGGGCAGGGCCACGACACCCTGGCCGGCGGCAGCGGCGAGGATGTGTTCTACTTCGCCTCCGGCTTCGGCAAGGACGTCGTTCTCGACTTCACGCCGGGCGCGGACATGATCGAGATCGCAGCCAATATCAACGGCCTGGCGCTGACCACGCCGGCGCAGCTGGCCGGCCATATCAGTGAGGATGGCTCGGGCGCGATCATCACGCTCGGCGGCAGCTCCATCAAGCTGATCGGCGTCTCGGCCGATGACCTGCTCGACAACCTCGCTGCCTACGTGAAAATCGTTTGAGCGAGGCGGACGCCACGCGGGCGACGGAGGCGGCATCGCGCCGCCTGCCCGAGGGCGTCCGTGCGGCGGCCCCTTGCGGGGCCGGCGAGGAGAGCGAGGCGCTGCGGCTCTGGCGGCTGCCCGCGGGGCTATTGCTCGTGGAGGCGCCGCCGCTGGCGGAGGCCGAGCTGCACTGTGACGGAGCCCCGATCCATCCGCCGCTCTGCTCCATCATGCTGGGCACCGGGCCGACGCTGCGCCGGCTGACGGTGCTGCGCGCGCCTGGCGAGGCGGCGCCTGGGCGGGTTTCCCTGCACAGCGCCATGGGCGTGGCGTTGGATCAGGCGCATCCGATGGAGGCTTTCGCGCGGCTGCATGACCGCGAACCGGTGCCCGAACAGGCCCGCTTGCTGCGCTTTCTGGTCGAGACCTGCGGCCCGATCTTTCGGGTCGCGCGCCACCCGGGCTTCGCGCATCTGGTGCTGCGCCTGGCCCAGGCCATCGCGGAGCGGCAGGGCGCGGCTGCGCTGGCCGCGCGACCGCTGACGCGGCCAGGAACGCCGGCGCTGTCGCTGTGGCAGGTGCCGGGCGCAGCGGGGCCGGGCGTCTGGCACCTGCTTTCGGCCAGTGGGGCGGAGCGCATCGCCGCACCCCTGGGCGGCGTGCTGATGCTGGAGGGCCGGCACGCCGCGCGGCGCACCGCGTTCCTGCTGCCGCCACCCGGCCCCGATGGCGCGGCGCGCCCGCCCCTGCGCCTGGCTGATTCCGCGCCCCGGCTGCCCAGCCTGCTCGAGGTCGGCGCCGGGACCGCCCCGGCCGAACGTGCGGTGGCGCATGCCCTGTCGCGACGGATCCTGGCCCGGCCGGAAGACCCGCTGGCGGCGCGGCTGCTGCGCGACCGGCGGCTGCTGACGCGCCCCGCCGAGGTGCGCCGCCTCGATGACCCCGCGCGGCCGATCGGTGGCGCGCTGGAGCTGGCGGTCTCGGATTGCGGCGGCGGCGTGGTAATCGCCGGCTGGCTGCGCGATCCGCTCGGCATGGCCAGTGGCGGGCTGGCGCTGCGTGACCTGATGACCGGGCAGACCCTGCCGGTGCCGGTGCCGGCGCTGCACCGCGTGGCGCGCGGCGATCTGGCCGCGTCCTTCGCCAAGACCCTGCACGGCGATGGCGGAGCGCTGCCGGGCTTCGTCGCGCATCTGCCCGATGCTGATGCCATGACGGGCGGGGCCGTGGGCCAATGGGGGCTGGAACTGCGCCTTGCTTCTGGCGAGGCCATCGCGCTCACCGCGCCGCCGGGGTTGCTGCCGCCCGCCCGGGCGCGGGCGATGGTACTGCGCGCGGTGCACCCGCAAGGGCTCACGACGCCCATCCTGGATGCGTGCCTGACGCCTGCGGTGGCGCGGCTGCAGCGCGCGAGCCTGGCCGGGCTTGGTGCGCCGGAGGTCATCCGCATCGGCGCCCCACCCGCCCGCGCGCAGGTCGGCATCGTAATCCCGCTGTATCGCAACCTGCGCTTCCTGCCCTTCCAGGTCGCGGCCTTCGGTGCCGATGCCGGGCTGCGTGCCGCGGCGGAGGTCATCTTCGTGCTCGACTCCCCCGAGCAGCGCGAGGTGGTCGAGCACATGCTGCGCGGTCTGCACGCGATCCATGCGCTGCCGATGACCCTGGTCGTGATGGCCGCGAATGCCGG
>JBKJNV010000494.1:0-2966 GCA_046593435.1 Roseomonas sp. | reverse complement strand
AACGCCGCGGCCATGCGCTACACCGAGGCGCGCCTCACCGATGTTGCCCAGGCGCTGCTGGAGGGGATCGAGGAGGACACGGTCGATTTCCGCGCCACCTATGATGGCGAGGAGCGCGAGCCGGTGGTGCTGCCGGCGGCCTTCCCGAACCTGCTGGCCAATGGTGCGAATGGCATCGCGGTTGGCATGGCGACGTCGATCCCGCCGCACAATGCGGGCGAGCTGTGCAAAGCCGCCCTGCTGCTGATCGAGGATCGCGCCGCCAGCATCGACGCGCTGATGGCGGTGCTGCCGGGCCCGGACTTCCCGACCGGCGGCGTGCTGGTGGAAAGCCCGGAATCGATGCGCGAGGCCTATGTCACCGGCCGGGGGGGATTCCGCCTGCGCGCGCGGTGGGAGAGCGAGGCGGTCAAGGGCGGTGGCTTCCGCATCATCGTCACCGAAATTCCCTACCAGGTGCAGAAGTCACGCCTGATCGAGCAGATCGCGGCGTTGATGGAGGAGAAGAAGCTGCCGCTGGTCGGCGATATCCGCGACGAGAGCACGGAGCTGGTTCGCCTGGTGATCGAGCCCCGCGCGCGCAACGTCGATGCGGGGGTGCTGATGGAAAGCCTGTTCCGCGCCACCGCGCTGGAGCAGCGCATCAGCCTGAACATGAACGTCCTGGACGCGACGCGGACGCCGCGCGTGATGGGCCTGCGCGAGGTGCTGTGCGAATGGCTCGACCACCGGCACGTGGTGCTGGTGCGCCGGACGGAGCATCGCCTTGGCGCGATCGCGCGGCGGCTGGAGATACTGGGCGGCTACCTGATCGCCTATCTCAACCTTGACGAGGTGATCCGCATCATCCGCGAGGAGGACAAGCCGAAGGACGCTCTCATGCTTCGGTTCGAGCTTTCGGAATTGCAGGCCAACGCCATCCTCGACATGCGGCTGCGATCCTTGCGCAAGCTTGAGGAGATGGAGATCCGCCGCGAGCACAAGAAGCTGAGCACCGAGCAGAAGGCGCTGCAGGGGCTGATGGGCAGCGAGAAGAAGCGCTGGTCCACCATCGCCGACGAGGTGCGCGCGACGGGTGAGAAGCTCGGGGGCGCGCGTCGCACGTCGCTGGGCACCGTGCCGATGGTCGGCGTCATCGACGAGACGGCCTTCGTGGAGCGCGAGGCGATCACCATCATCCTGTCCGAGAAGGGCTGGATCCGTGCCCAGAAGGGCCACCTCGGCTCGGACGCGGAGCTGCGCTTCAAGGAAGGCGATGCGCTGAAGCAGGCGATCCATGCCGAGAATGTGGATCGCATCGTGCTGATCGCGACGAATGGGCGCGCCTTCAACGTGAAGGCGGACCTGATCCCGCGCGGGCGCGGCGATGGCCAGCCGGTGCGGCTGCTGCTCGACCTGACCAATGAGGATGACGTGGTGACCTTCTTCGTCCACCGCGAGGGCGCGCGCTTCCTGGTCGCTGCCACCGATGGGCGCGGCTTTGTGGTGAAGGGTGAGGAGTTCCTGGCCGAGAAGCGCACCGGCAAGCAGGTGCTGGTGGTAGAAGGCCACCAGGAGCTGGCGCTGTGCATCCCGGTGGCCGGCGACAGCGTGGCGGTGACGGGGAGCAACAACCGCCTGCTGGTCTTCCCGCTTGATCAGATCCCCGAGATGACACGTGGGCGCGGTGTGCAGCTGATGGCGTTGAAGGATGGCGCGACGCTGGTCGATGCAGTGGTCTTCACCCTCGCCGAGGGGCTGTCGTGGAAGCATGGCGGCGGGATGAAGGTCGAGACGGATCTGCGGCTGTGGCGCGGGCAGCGGGCGGGAGCGGGGAAGCAACCGCCGGAGAGGTTCCCGCGCAGCCGGCGGTTTGCGGGGTAGCGGTTAGGCCCGCTTGCGCTTGCGCATCACGGGTGCCTCCGCCTCCCGCAGCAGGGGCTTGAGGAAGCGGCCCGTGTGGCTTTCCTCCGCCTGCGCGATGGCCTCGGGCGGGCCTTCGGCGATCAGGCGGCCACCGCCTTCGCCGCCCTCGGGCCCGATGTCGAGCACCCAGTCGGCGGTCTTGATGACCTCCAGATTGTGCTCGATGACGATCACCGTGTTGCCCTGGTCCACCAGCGTGTGCAGCACCTCCAGCAGTTTGCGGACATCCTCGAAATGCAGGCCGGTTGTTGGCTCATCGAGGATGTAGAGCGTGCGGCCGGTGGCTCGGCGCGAGAGTTCCTTGGACAGCTTGATGCGCTGCGCTTCGCCGCCCGAAAGCGTCGTCGCCTGCTGGCCGAGATGGATGTAGCCCAGCCCCACATCGCGCAGCGTCACCAGCTTTTCGCGGATGGAGGGCACGGCGGAGAAGAACTCCACCCCTTCATCCACCGTCATGTCCAGCACATCGGCGATGGATTTGTCGCGGAACTTCACCTCCAGCGTCTCGCGGTTGTAGCGCTTGCCCTTGCAGGTGTCGCAGGTGACGTAGACGTCGGGCAGGAAGTGCATCTCGATCTTGATCAGCCCGTCGCCCTGGCAGGCCTCGCAGCGGCCGCCCTTCACGTTGAAGCTGAAGCGGCCGGCCTTGTAGCCGCGCGCGCGGCTTTCCGGCAGCTCCGAAAACCAGTCGCGGATGGGCGCGAACAGGCCGGTATAGGTCGCGGGGTTGGAGCGCGGCGTGCGCCCGATCGGCGATTGGTCGATGTCGATGATCTTGTCGAGATACTCCAGGCCCTCAAGCTTCTCATGCGCGGCAGGGACCTCGGCGCTGCCCATCAGGCGGCGCGAGGCGGCCTTGTACAGTGTCTCGATCACCAGCGTGGATTTACCCCCGCCCGAGACGCCGGTGACACATGTAAACGTGCCGAGCGGGAAGGCGGCGTTCACGCCGTGCAAATTGTTGCCGGTGGCACCCACGACGCGCAGCGCGCGCTTCGGGTCCGCCTTGCGCCGCTGGGTGGGAATTTCGATCCGGCGCGTGCCGGACAGGTATTGCCCGG
>JBKJNV010000396.1:0-7399 GCA_046593435.1 Roseomonas sp. | reverse complement strand
TCCACATAGTCGCCCAGGTGGATCACCAGTGGTGCCTCGACGGGGCGCGCATCGAGGTCGGCGGCGATCATCGCGTGCATCTGGCGCAGCTTGCCCAGCGCGCCGTGGATATCCGCGATGGCGTAGATGCGACTGCCCGACGGGAGGTTCGCCGGCGCGTCCTGCCAGGCGATCACTTCTTTTCGCTGCGCGGGTCCAGCGCGTCGCGCAGCCCGTCGCCGAGCAGGTTGAAGGCGAGCACCACGATGAAGATCGCAAGGCCGGGGAAGATCGCAAGCCAGGGCGCCTGCGTGAGGAAGCGCTGCGCCGAATTGAGCATCGACCCCCATGACGGCGCGGGCGGCTGCTGCCCGAGCCCGAGGAAGGAGAGCGAGGCTTCGGCGATGATGGCCTCTGCGATGGACAGCGTGGCCTGCACCAGCAGCGGGGGGATGATGTTGGGCAGCACATGCACGAGCGCGAGCCGCCAGGGCGGGTTGCCGAGCGCGCGCGCGGATTCCACCCAATCCGTCGCCTTCGCCTCCAGCGCCATGCCGCGCGCCAGGCGCACGAAGACCGGCGAGGCGCTGATCGCGATGGCGATCATCGCATTCTCAAGCGCGGGTCCGAGGAAGGCCGCGAGTGCTATGGCCAGGATCAGGAAGGGGATCGAGAGCATGGCGTCGGCGATGCGCGAGATCAGCGCATCGACCCACCCGCCGGCAAGCCCCGCGATGAGCCCGATCGGCACGCCGATCAGCAGCGCGACCGCCACGGACAGGAACCCGGCCGCGAGGCTGGCGCGGGCACCCCACAAGACGCGCGCGAAGACATCGCGGCCATTCTCATCGGTGCCGAACAGGTGCGTGCCCGAGGGTGGGCGGCGGATGGCGGTCCAGGATGTGGCGTTGGGGTCGGCGGAGGCGATCAGCGGCGCGAAGATTGCGGCGAGGACGAACAGCACCACCACGACCAGCCCCGCCACCGCAAGGCGGTGGCGCAGGAAGCGGCGCAGCGCGAGGCGTGCGGGCGATTGCGGCGCGGCGGGGATGGCGATGGGTTCGGGTGCCAGCGCGTTCATGCCTGCCGCATCCGCGGGTTGACCACCATGTAAAGCATATCCGCGATCAGGCTGAGGGCCACGAAGATCAGCGCGGTGGCCAGCACCACGCCCTGCACCACGGGGTAGTCACGGTTGAACACCGCATCCACGATCAGCTTGCCGAAGCCGGGGATGGTGAAAATCTGCTCGGTTAGCACCGCGCCGGCCAGCAACCGACCGAATTCGATGGTGCCCAGCGTGACCACCGGGATCAGCGCATTGCGCAGCGCGTGTTTCCACACCACCACGCGCTCGGCGACACCCTTGGCCCGCGCCGTGCGCACGTAATCCTGCGCGAGTGCGCTGAGCATGGCCGCGCGCGTGTGGCGCATCAGCACGCTGGCGACGCCAGTACCGAGCACGAAGGCCGGCATGATGGTGGTGGCGATGGACTGCCAGAAATCCTCGGTGATGGGGACGTAGCCCGAGGGCGGCAGCCAGCCGAGTTCCACGCTGAACAGCAGGATCATCATGATGCCGAGCCAGAAATTCGGCATCGAGATGCCGAACAGCGCGATGCCATTGGCGATCCAGTCCGCCGGCCGGTCGCGCCGCGTGGCGGAGAGAATGCCCGCGGGCACGCCGATCAGCACCGCGATGATGAAGGCCATGACGGAGAGCTGGAAGGTGACCGGCAGCTTCTGCAGGATCAGCTTGGCCACCGGCTCGCGGATGCGCCAGGAGAAGCCGAAATCGCCCACCAGCACGTTCCCGATCCAGTGCAGGTATTGCTCATGCAGCGGCCGGTCCAGGCGCAGCTCGGCTCGTATCTGCGCGAGAACGATGGGGTCCCCGCGCTCCTCCCCGGCCAGGATCAGCGCGGGGTCACCGGGCATCAGCTGCTGCAGGCCAAAGATCAGCACCGACAGCACGATCAGCGTCGGGATGATCTGCGCGAGGCGCCGGGCGAACCAGCGGAACATTACTGCAGACGCATCCCGCGCAGCCGCACCAGCCCATCGGGCACCGGGACATAGCCGGACAGGCGAGTGGAATGGATCATGATGTTCTTGCGGTGCCACAGGTAGACGCGGCTGGCATCCTCGGCCACCGCGATGCGCATGATGTCGGCGTAAAGCTGGACGCGGCGTTCCACATCCAGCTCCGTGCGCGCCGCGTCGAGCAGGCGGTCCACCTCGGGGTTGGAGTAGTTTCCGTCATTCTGCGCCGCACCCGTGCGTATGAAGGTGGTCATGTTGCCGTCGGGGTCGGTACGGCCGGACCAGCCGAGGAGAAAGGTCTCGAACTCGCCGCGCGAGGCCGCCTGCAGGGCGGAGGCGAACTCCATCGCGCGGAGCCGCACCTCGAACCCGGCCTCGCGCACCATGGACTGGATCACCTCGCCCACCTGGCGCAGATCCGGGTTGTTGGGCACCACCATCTCGATGGTGATCGGCGCGGTCACGCCGGCTTCACGCAGCAGGGCACGGGCGGCGGCGATGTTGCGCGCGGGCGGGGCGAAGTTGCGCGCGTGGTAAGGGCTCGCGGGCGGCAGTGGTTGGCGGGTGGGGGTGTACATTCCCTCATAGACCACCTGGTTGATCGCCGTGCGGTCGATGGCGAGTTCGAAGGCCCGGCGGATGCGCGCGTCGCGTGCGAGGGCGTTATTGGCGCCGGTTCCGCGGGCGATATTGATGGTGATGGCCTGGTAGCCGAGCTCATCCACAGGCACCACGCGCAGGTTCCGCGCGCGCTGCGCGGTGCGCACATCGTCGGGCTCCATCCGCTCGCCGAATTCGATGGCGTTGGATTGCAGGTTCGCGAGCCGAACATTGTTGTCCGGGATCGGCAGGTAGGTCACGCGCTGGAGGTGGATATTCGCGCGGTCCCAATACTGCTCGAACCGCTCGACGACGATGCGTTCCTGCGCGACGCGTTCGACGAAGCGGAAGGGGCCGGCGCAGACCGGGCGCGTGCCGAAATTGCGGCCCAGCGCCTCGGCCGCGCGCGGTGAGACGATCATCCCCGCACGGTCGGTCAGCTGCGACAGGAAGGCGGCGGAGGGGCCTTTGAGCCGGATGCGGACGGTCAGCGGATCGACGATCTCGAGTGCGTCGATCTCGCTGATCTCGCTGCGGCGGAAGCTGCCCTGCATGGTCATGTGGCGGTTGAGCGAATACACCACCGCGGCCGCGTCCATGCGCTCGCCATCATGGAAGGTGACGTTGTCGCGTAGCGCGATGCGCAGCGTGCGCGGATCTTCCCAGGTGAAGCCGGTAGCGAGCTGGGGCACCACCTCCAGCCTTTCGTTGATGTCGAACAGCTTGTCGCAGAGCGACATGTAGACGATGCGGCCGACATAGGTGCGCGACAGCGTGGGGTCGAGGATATCGGGGTCCTCACGCAGGCCGATGCGCAGGTGCTGCGCGCTGGCGGTACCGGCCGCGAGCATCGCGAGGATGAGCCAGAATGCGCGGATCATATGCGTGCTCCGTCCTTGAAGAATGATTGCAGCCGCGCGAGCCGCACGCCACCGGGTTCAGCTTCCGCCAACATGGCGGCGGGCGGCAAGCGGTCTGCGAAGTGGCAGGCGACACGGCTTCCAAGCACGGGCCCTTCCAGCACCGGGTCATCGACGCGGCAGCGGGCCTCGGCATAGGGGCAGCGGGTGTGGAAATGGCACCCCGCCGGCGGGTTGGAGGGGCTTGGCACATCGCCTTCGATCGGCGGCGCACCGCCCCCCTGTCCGGGGACCGCCGCCAGCAGCGCGCGGGTATAGGGGTGGCGCGGCGCGGTGAAGATGGCCTGCGTGCTGCCTTCCTCGACGATGCGGCCGAGATACATCACCGCCACGCGATCGGCGATGTGGCGCACCACGCCAAGGTCATGGCTGATGAGGATGAAGGTCAGGCCGAGGTCGCGGATCAGGTCGGCCAGCAGGTTCACCACCTGCGCCTGGACGGAGACATCAAGCGCGCTCACCGGCTCATCGCCGATGACCAGCTTGGGGCCGGAGGCGAGCGCGCGCGCAATCGCGATACGCTGGCGCTGCCCGCCGGAGAATTCATGCGGCCAGCGCGTGGCGAGTTCCGGGCGCAGCCCGACGCGGGTGAGCATTTCGGCCACCCGGTCGCGCACGGCGGCGCGAGGGACGATGTTGTGCAGGATCAGCGGCTCGGCCACCGCCTGCTCCACCGTCATGCGCGGGTCGAGGCTGCCGTAGGGGTCCTGAAAGATCAGCTGCATGTCGCGCCGCCGGGCGCGGAGGGCGCGCGGCGACAGTCGGCCCAGATCCTCGCCGGCGAACAGGACGCGGCCGCGATCGGGCGTGATCAGCCGCAGCGCGAGCCGCCCGAGGGTGGACTTGCCGCAGCCGGATTCGCCCACGATGGCGAGCACCTGCCCCTCGGCCACCGACAGCGTGACGCCATCGACGGCGCGAACCGGGCCGAAGCGCCTGGCGACATCCTCAAGCGCCAGCATCACGCCGCCTCCAGCAGCTGGGAGAGCGGCGCGCGCCAGCAGGCGCTGGCATGGCCAGGGGCCATCTCCAGCAGCGGCGGCGCCTGCTCGATGCAGCGTGGCAGGGCGAAGGGGCAGCGGGGTGCAAAGCGGCAGCCCGGCGGCGGGCTGCGCATGTCGGGCACGGTGCCGGGGATGGAGGCAAGCCGCGCCGCACCACCCGTGAGCTTGGGCACTGCGCCAAGCAGGCCGACCGTATAGGGGTGCTCAGGCTGGGCGAAGATGCGCGCGGCGGGGGCACGTTCGACCACGCGGCCGGCATACATCACGGCCACGTCATCGGCATGGTCGGCCACAACACCGAGGTCATGGGTGATGAGCACGACCGCGGTCCCTGTCTCCCGCTTGAGCGTGTCCAGCAGGGCGAGGATCTGCGCCTGGACGGTGACATCGAGCGCGGTGGTCGGCTCATCGGCCAGCAGCAGGCGCGGGGCGCAGGCGAGTGCGATGGCGATCATCACGCGCTGGCGCATGCCGCCCGAGAACTGGTGCGGGTACTGCCGGGCGCGCCGCGCCGCGTCGGGGATGCGCACGCGTTCGAGCATGGCGATGGCGGCATCGAAGGCGGCGCGCGGGGCGAGGTTGCGGTGGATGCGCAGTGCCTCGGCCACCTGCTCGCCGGCGGTGAAGGCCGGGTTGAGGCTGGTCATCGGCTCCTGGAAGATCATTGCCATCGCACCGCCGCGCAGCGCGCGCTGGCGATCGGGCGTGAGCGACTCGCCATCGAGCGCGATGCGGCCGCCGATGCGGGCGCTGCCTGGCAGCAGCCCCATCGTGGCGAGTGCGGTAACCGATTTGCCCGACCCGCTTTCGCCCACCACGGCAAGCGTGCGGCCGGATGCGACGGCGAGGCTTACGCCATCCACCGCGCGGAGCGTGCCCCTATCGGTGGCGAAATCCACGGTGAGTTCATCGATGGCCAGGACCATGGATGACACAAACCAATAATGGGCCGCCACCGCAAGGCCCGCCGATGCCGAAATGGCGACGTTCGTGACCGTGGACGCTCAAAGGAGTGGCAGCGATGTGCCGTTGCGGTGCAGGCCGGGGCTGGTCATGCAGCCGCAAACCGGGAAGGCTTCCGCCATGACAGGGAGGCTTTACCGATGAGCGACACGCCCATCATCCGCCAGGTGCGGCCTGAGGATCATGCGCAGTGGCTGCCGCTATGGGATGGCTACAACGCCTTCTACGGCCGCGTGGGCAAAACCGCGCTCGCGCCCGAGATCACGGCCATGACCTGGGCGCGCTTCTTCGACGGGTATGAGCCGATGGGCGCGCTGGTCGCCGAGCGCGACGGCGTGCTGCTGGGTCTGGTGCACTACCTGTACCATCGCACCACGCTGGCGATCGCGCCCTACTGCTACCTGCACGACCTGTTCACGACACCTGAGGCGCGCGGCCAGGGCGTGGGACGCGCGTTGATCGAGGCGGTCTATGCGGAGGCACGCGCGGCGCGCGCGGCGCGGGTTTATTGGCTGACGCACAACACCAATGCGACGGCGCGGGTGCTGTACGACAAGCTGGCCGAGGAATCCGGCTTCCTCGTCTACCGCCACCCGCTGTGAGCGGGTGCGGCACCTCAATGCCCGGCCCGCCCCCGCGGGCCGCGAGCCCGAATGGGCGAACGCCGCTCATGCTGCGATAGGCAAGCCGGGGGAGCCTGCGCCCGCCGCTTGAGGGTACAAAAACGGCTCTGATTACAGCCGTCATGCTTCATGATGGCTGAACTCAGAGCTTGACCTTCAGCAGCGCGCCGATCTCACCCACGATGCCGCGCCGGAAGGCAAGGACGCAGGCCACGAAGATCACGCCCTGGATCACGGTGACCCACGCACCCCATTCAGCCAGGTAGTTCTGCATCGTGACGATCACGGCCGCGCCCACCAGCGGCCCGAACACGGTCCCGAGCCCGCCAACCAGCGTCATCAACACCACCTCGCCCGACATGGACCAGTGCACATCGGTCAGCGTCGCGATGCCGAAGACGAGCGACTTCGTCGCACCGGCCACACCCGCGAGCCCGGCCGAGAGGATGAAGGCCAGCAGCTTGTAGTCATCGGTGCGGTAGCCAAGCGAGGTCGCGCGCGGCTCATTCTCCTTGATGGCCTTCATCACCATCCCGAAGGGTGAATGGACGATGCGGTGGACCAGCAGGAACCCAATGAGGAAGACCGCCGCGACCAGCCAGTACATGGTGATGTCCGAGCTGAGGTCGAACGTGCCGAACAGCTTGCCGCGGGGGATCGCCTGGATGCCGTCCTCGCCGCCGGTGAAGGGCGATTGGACGCATACGAAATAGACCAGCTGCGAGAGGGCCAGCGTGATCATGGCAAAGTAGATGCCCTGGCGGCGGATGGCGATCCAGCCGAACACAGCGCCGAGCACGGCCGCGACAGCGCCACCGAGCAGGATCGCGAGTTCAGGTGGGAAGCCCATCACCTTGGCGGTGTGCCCGGCGATGTAGCCGCCCATGCCGAAATAGGCGGCGTGGCCGAAGCTGAGCAAGCCCACATAGCCGATCAGTAGGTTGAAGGCACAGGCGAAGAGCCCGAAGCACAGCAGCTTCATCAGGAAGATCGGATACAGCCCGGAGAAGGGTGCGACGACCAGGAAGACCAGCATGACGACGAGGGCTACGCGCTGCGGCCGGGAAAAGCCCCAGATCGTGCCGTCCTCGACCTGGGCGGGGGTGGCGGCGGCGGTGCCAGGGGCAGTGGTATCCGAGGCCATTTACGCGGTCCTCCCGAACAGGCCGGCGGGACGCGCCAGCAGGACAATGATCATGATCACGAAGATCACGGTGGCCGAAGCTTCCGGCCAGAACACCTTGGTCAGCCCTTCGACGATCCCCAG
>JBKJNV010000351.1:0-5204 GCA_046593435.1 Roseomonas sp. | reverse complement strand
GAGGCGAAGTGGTAGAGCAGCCCGCCCTTGGACACGCCGGCGAGGCGGCCGCTTCGAGCGTGAGGCCGCCCACGCCGCGGTCCTGCACGAGGGTTTCCGTCGCGTCGAGGATGCGATTGCGGACGTCGGAGACGGGTTTTTCAGCCAGAGTGGAGGACATCGGCGGCTTACTATACCGGCCAGACGGTTTGTTCAAGGGAAGTTTCGGCGGGGGATCAAGCCCCGGCGGCGCGGGCCTCGGCAACACGGTCGGCGATGGCGCGCAGCACCTCGGGCACGCCAGCGCCTGTTGCGCCGCTGAGCAGCAGCACAGGGCCGCCACAGGCGCGTTCCAGCGCCTTCACGCGGGAGGCCTTGGCCTGGGGTGTCATGGCGTCGAGCTTGTTCAGGGCCACGATCTCCGGCTTGTCGGAGAGGCCGCCGCCATAGGCGAGCAGTTCCTCGCGCACCATGGCGTAGGCTGCGGCGGGGTCCGGCTGGGTGCCGTCGATCAGGTGCAGCAGCACCGCGCAGCGCTCGACATGGCCCAGGAAGCGGGTGCCGAGGCCGGCACCCTCGGCCGCGCCCTCGATCAGGCCGGGGATGTCGGCGAGGACGAATTCCTCGGCGTGGGAGAGGCGCACGACGCCCAGCTGCGGGTGCAGCGTGGTGAAGGGGTAGTCGGCGATCTTGGGGCGCGCGGCGGAGGAGGCAGCGAGGAAGGTGGATTTGCCGGCATTGGGCAGGCCGACCAGGCCGGCGTCTGCGATGAGTTTCAGGCGCAGCCAGATCCAGCGCTCCTCGCCCGGCCAGCCATTATCGGCCCGGCGGGGGGAGCGGTTGGTCGCGGTCTTGAAATGCGCATTGCCGTGGCCGCCATCGCCGCCCACCGCAATGACCGCCCGCTTGCCGGGCTCATCGAGGTCCGCGAGCAGCGTCTCCTTGTCCTCGGCGAGGATCTGGGTGCCGACGGGGACCTTCATGGTGACGGTGTCGGAGGCGGCGCCGGAGCGGTCCGAGCCCGAGCCATTGCCGCCCTTGCGCGCCTTGAAGTGCTGCGCATAGCGATAGTCGATCAAGGTGTTGAGGCCGTCGACCGCTTCGATCACCACGTCGCCGCCGCGGCCGCCATTGCCGCCATCGGGGCCGCCGAATTCGATGTATTTCTCGCGCCGGAACGCGATGACACCGTCACCGCCGTCGCCGGCCTTCACGAACACCTTGGCTTCATCGAGGAATTTCATCGGGGCCTTCAATGCGACCGCTTTAACGAAAACGGGGGCCGAAAGGCCCCCGCGCGACGGTCTTCTTCACGAGGGGAGGCGATTACTCGGCGGCGAGGGCCACCGGCTCCACCGTCACGTGCACGCGGCCTTCGGCGCGGCGGCGGAACTTCACCAGGCCATCCACGCGGGCGTGCAGGCTGTGCTGGCGGCCGGCATAGACGTTGAGGCCGGGGATCATCTTGGTGCCGCGCTGCGTCACGATGATGTTGCCGGCCTTCACGACCTGGCCGCCGAACAGCTTCACGCCCAGGCGCCTGCCGGCGCTGTCGCGACCGTTGCGGGACGAGCCGCCTGCTTTCTTGTGTGCCATGGCTGTTCTCCCTGCCTCAGGCCGCGGTGATCGTGGCGATCTTCAGCACCGTCTGGTGCTGGCGATGGCCGTTCTTGCGCCGGCTGTTCTGGCGGCGGCGCTTCTTGAAGATGATGACCTTGTCGCCACGGTCATGCTCGACCACGGTTGCGGTCACGGTCGCGCCGGGGACGGTCGGGGCGCCGATGGTCAGGCCGGCCTCACCGCCGATGGCGAGCACGTCATGGAAGGTGATGGTCGAGCCGAGTTCGGCTTCCAGACGCTCCACAACCAAGGTGAGGTCGGGGGTCACGCGGTACTGCTTGCCGCCGGTGCGGATCACTGCGTAGGTCATGAGGGCCTTCATTCAAGCGGCGGGCATCGGAGTGGCTGCCGCGGCGAGCGCGGGGTGAAAAGCGAGGCGGGTTCCGGCGGTTTTCCGCACGCGGCGACCGCGCGAACGATCACGGGCCTCGACGGATGGCTTCCGGGAGGGCGAGCGTATAGCGGCGCCGGTTGTGCTGCGTCAAGACATGGCGGGTGGGTAGTGGGTCAGTTTGAACGCTGCCCCTGACTCTTTTCCCATTCTTCCAACACGACCACCATATCGGCCAGTTCCCAAAGCTTGGCGCTGACACCCGCCGCCATTGCCGGCGCGCAGCGCAGCGTCTGGTGAATGCGGACGAAGTTGTAGTGCATGAAGTAGATGGCGAGGGCGTGCGCGTGGTTCTCGGCCTTCTTTGAGAAGGCGTTGGTGAGCCGAGTAAAGCGACGCATACCCATCCGCATCGAGAGATTGGCCCGCTCGGCATAGCTGGTGCTGATATGCGCCGGATCAGGCTTCCCTTCGACGCGGCGCTGTTCGGCACCGACGCACTCACCGGGGCTGTAACGGCCCGTCGCGCCGCTCGGCTCGCCATAGATCTTCACCAGCATGGCGTAGTCGATATCGGCGCCGAAGGACTGCTCTACGGCTTCCAGGTAGGGCTTGTGCCCGTCGCTAGTGAGCTGCACCCGGTTGGACAGACGCAGGGCCAGGTCGCCAATGAAGTGCTGCGCGGCGGCGCTATCACGGGCGCCGACATACCAGCTTGGGATGAGCTTTGTGTCGGCGTCGATGGCGGTCCATGTCCACACATCGCCAGCGCCTTCGGGCGCGGCCTTGGCACCCGCAACGTTCTTTTGCTTCGCATAGACGAAGGACCAAATTTCATCGACCTGAACGCGCTTGCAGGTCAGCCCGCGCATGGTGCGGTCTTGATAGTCGCTGAACGCCTCGCCTGCGTCGGCCAGCAGCTTCGCGATGGTGTTTTTGCTTGCGCCCGTCATGCGGGAGATCGCCCGCAGGGCCATGCCTTCGACCATCATGCCGAGGATTTGGGCACGGGCTTCGCGAGGGAGCTTGTTCATGGCCCACATCCTACTGGCCGCATCAATCAAGTCAAGCATAAAGGTCATTTTAACAAAGGTGCTAATGAGGTATTGACCCAAATTATCCTGACGCTATGATGCCGAATCAGGGGAATAGGGCCGATGGACCAGACCACAATGACGAAATCGCCTGGGGCGATGGTGCGCGAGATCATGGAGGGGAAAGGCTGGAACCAGACCGACCTTGCCTACGCGCTTGGCGCTACGACCGCCTCCGTAAATCAGATCCTCAACGATAAGCGCGGCATCAGTCACAACATGGCGCGTGCTTTGGGCGCCGCCTTGGGATGTGATCCCTCCACGCTAGCACTCGCGCAAGCTGAATGGGATGTGCACCACGCCGAAGAGCCAGATGCGGGGATCACCGCGCGCGCGCGCATCTTGTCGCGTTATCCTCTACGCGAAATGGTCAAGCGTGGGTGGATCGACCCTGAGCACGGTCAAGGCACTTTGGAAGAGCAAGTGTGTCGGTTCTTCGGGGTGCGGACGCTCGACGAAGTTCCCCATCTCACCCATTCCGCAAAAAAGACTACCTATGATGAGGTCGCTCCGCCGCAGTTGGCGTGGCTTTTCCGGGTTAGGCAGATCGCAGCGGAAATGACCGTGGCGCACTACGCCAAGGCAAATCTTGAACAGGTGATAGAGAATTTCAAACAACTGCGCGAAGACGCAGACGCCGTTCGTTTTGTGCCGCGCCTTCTTGCATCTGCTGGCGTTCGATTTGTGGTGGTCGAAGGGCTGCCGAACAGCAAGATTGACGGTGTCTGTTTTTGGCTAGATGGCCATTCTCCGGTGATTGGCCTGTCTCTGCGGGCAGATCGCATCGATAACTTCTGGTTCGTGCTCCGGCACGAATGCGCTCATGTCTTGCATGGCCATGGTCGGGACGCCGCTATTCTCGATGTTGATATGGACGATGGCAGCGGGCAGTTGATCAACGAAGAAGAGACGGTCGCGAACCGTGAAGCCGCAGATTTTTGCGTCCCCATAGAAAAAATGCGGTCTTTTTACCTTCGAAAGAATCCGTTTTTTGCAGAACGTGAAGTGATCGCGTTTGCAAAGAGAATGCAGGTTCATCCTGGAGTTGTTGTAGGTCAGCTACATCGCATGCTTGGTCGATATGATCTTCTTCGTGCGCACCTCGTAAGGGTCCGTCTCTGCTTGGCGGGGTCAATGATGATGGATGGATGGGGCGACACCGTGCCCCTTGCAAGATAAGGAGAAGTTGGGTGCCCAATTACAAGGAACAAGTTCGCCAGATTTGGCAGCGCTATCGTGACGAGGTCTCCACTGACCCTGTCGAACTTCGCGAAGTTGCATCGTGGGCCATCGGCAAGAAGCTATGGCAGCCTCGTCCCATCGACCTCAGCACTAGCTTGGCGAATGATCTCGCCGACGCTCTGCGAGAGGAAACGAGGACCGACAACAAGGGCCGCAGTTACCGCGCCAACATCCCCGTAAGAACGCGCGGTCAAGGCGGCCTGCCGCTTTTTGTCTGGGCGGACATTGATGATGCGCCAAGGCTGCATGTGGAAAAAAGCACCCAGCAAGAGAGGCGGTCCATCGCCAACGATTGCTACGCCCTGGCGATGAAGATTGATCACTACAATGACGCACATCCGACCGAAGAGCCGCTGCCGTCGCTGTTCGACTTCACCGATGACGTGGAAGAGATGAAGATCATAGCCGGCTTGGATGAGGCGGCTTAGTCGCTCTTTTTCCAACGGGCGTTAGCAGCAGCGCGCGCGATTTCTGCGCGCTGCTGCGGAGTGAGCGCCACAGCCCGCGCCGGCCCGCCCTTCTTACCACCCGCCTTCGCTCGTGTTGTGAGCTTACCATCTATCGTGTCCACAACCTCCCCCGTGGCGATATCGCCAATGAGCTTTGCCAGGGCGATGGGGTCACGGGGACGAGGGATGCGCTTCTCTGCCATGGGCGGAGTATGCCACCGGGCGCCGCCTCGCGCACGCGCAAGTCGCTGGGAATAGATTCAGCGCGATTCAAACTGACCCACTACCGGCGGGTGGGGTGTGGGGCGAGCACGGGTGGCTGCGATGGTTGCGCGGCGGGCTTTGCTTGCCTATAGGGCGTCTCGCGCGCCGGTTCGCGCGCGGCGACCCGCTGCGGAGAGGTGGCAGAGTGGTCGATCGCGTCGGTCTCGAAAACCGAAGTACGTGCAAGCGTACCGTGGGTTCAAATCCCACCCTCTCCGCCAGTTC
>JBKJNV010000249.1:0-4893 GCA_046593435.1 Roseomonas sp. | reverse complement strand
CGCCGGTCGAAGAAGGCCTGCACGTTGGACAGCACGATCTGGCCATAGGCATCGTGCTGGACCTGCTCATAGGCCTGGTTGCCCACGCGCACCGGCCCCATGCCGCGATAACCGTTGAGCCCGGGCTCGATCCGCTCCGTCAGCGTGGCGCTGCCGGACACGCCATAAAGCGGCTGGATGTGGCCACCCTTCGCGTTGTCCACGATGTTGCGCAGGTACTCCAGATAGGATTCCAGCACGTCCAGCGCACCCAGCCGGTTCAGCGCCTGGACCGTGTAGTAGGCATCGCGGATCCAGCAGTAGCGGTAATCCCAGTTACGCTCGGAATCCGCGTGCTCGGGGATCGAGGTGGTGAGTGCCGCGACAATCGCGCCGGTCTCCTCATGCTGGCACAGCTTGAGCGTGATGGCGGCGCGGATCACCGTGTTCTGCCACTCGACCGGCGTGGCAAGCCCGCGCACCCATTGCCGCCAATCGGCGACGGTGCGGTCGAGCATGGTCTCGACCGTCGCCTCGACATCGCCTTCGAAGGTCTCGTCGGGGCCGAGGAAAAAATACAGCGGGCGCTCGACGCGGAACAGCCGCTCATCCTCGATCCAGCCAACCGGCGCCGTCGTCGTCAGCCGCAGCGTCATGTCATCAAGAATGTAGCGGATGTGGCTCGATCCGCGCGTGCGTTCCGGATCTGCGCTGCCCCACCCGCGCGCCGGGCGCAGGCGCACGCGGATGCGCGGGCTGCCGGCCACGGGCCGGACGATGCGGACGAAGGCAACGGGCCGGTAGGGCCGGTTGTGGCGAAGGAAGCGCGGGCAGAAATCGATCACGTCGATGGCGTTGCCCGCCGCATCGGTGTGCCGCGTCGTCAGCACCGGCGTGTTGCGCACGTAGGCCTGCTGCGTCGAGGTCGAATCATCGAGGTCGATCTCCCAGAAGCCACGCGCGCCCTCGCCGGCGCGTGGGCTGTCATCGAGCAGGGAACAGAAGGCCGGATCACCATCGACGCGCGGCACACAGCCCCAGGAGAACCGCCCGGCGCGATCGACCAGCGCGGAGACCTGGCAATTGCCGATCGGCCAAAGATCGAGCGTGGCGGTCATGGGTATTCTCCTGCGAGCCAGCGCCTGGTCGCGGCCGGATCGTCCAGGCGGTAGGCCGCGGCCGTGGGCCGCGCCGGTCCCACCAGGATGCCGGCACCGCCGAGCGCGCGGGCCGCTTCGAACCCGGTCTCGTCGGTGATGTCGTCGCCCACAAAGATGGGCATGGTGCCGACCATCTCCGGGCGCTGCATCAGCCGCGCAACGGCCACGCCCTTGTCGCTGCCCGCCAAGCGCGCCTCAACCATCATCTTCCCGTGCTGAATGGCGAGGCCCCATTCGCCGGCGAGCGCGCTGACCATCGCCTGCGCTGCCGCTTCGAAACCTGGCTGCAAGCGGTAATGAAGCGCGACCCCGAGGGATTTCCGCTCGACAATGACGCCGGCCTGCCCTGCGGCAGCCTCGCGCAGCTGCATCTCGATCACGTCGAGGCTGGAGGGGCGTTCGGGACGCTCCTCGGCGCCATCGAAGCGATACTCGCTGCCATGGCTACCCGCGAGCGCGAGCATCACCGCGACCGACCCGAGCAGACTGTCGAGCTGCGCGATGGAGCGCCCGCTGACCAGCGCGACGCGCCCTTGATGACCATGGGCGAGCGACACAAGCAACGCCCGCAGCGCCGCATCCACGATCACGGCATCGGGCCGATCCGCGATATCGACCAGCGTGCCATCGAAATCCAGGAACACGCTGGCATGGCGCAACAGCGCAAGCGGCGGCGGTGGCAGATCCTGTTCGACAATCATCGCTTCTCCGGGCGGGCGCGCCGCAGCGCCGGGATAACGCAATTGGTCGCGGTGTTCTGGTAAACTGTTAGGGCGCGGCACCGTTCCATGGGCGACGCGAAAGCCGTGATGGTCTGACGCCGCATCACGGCGAGCCCGCCGGTGGCTGGCGTGGCGACCTTCGCCGGCATGCCGCGCGCGACCATCACGGCTTCAGCAGAACCTTGATGCAGCCATTCTTCTTGTCGCGGAATGTCTTGTACAGCTCTCGCCCATCCTCAAGCGTGGCGGTGTGCGTGACGACGAAGGATGGGTCGAACTCGCCTTTCTGGATGCGCTCCATCAGCATCGGCAGATAGCGCTGCACCGGTCGGCGGGTTAAGCCGGGGCGGGGCAGGGGCGTTGCTTCGCGGATCAGCGAGCGCGATCACGAAATTCGCTGAATCCGCGACCGGCACATGGCCGATTGCAGCGGGAGCGGAACCTTACGCGCGCGGCGCGGCGGGCTACCCAACCCGCCGCGCCTGTCCCGCCTCAGTCGGCCAGCGCCTGGTAGACCAGCGCGTTGATCACCCGGCGGTAATGCTGCCGCAGCACACCCGGCGTGGAAGCCATGAACACCACCGCCATCTCCTCGCGCGGGTCGACGAACATCGCCGTGCCATAGGCCCCGTTCCAGCCGAACATCCCCGGATTGCCGAGCACCACGCTGCCGCCTTCGCGCCGCACCCCGACCGTCATCCCAAAGCCCCAGTTCACCATGTTGCCCTCGGTGGCCGCGAGGTTGTTCACGATGCCCGCATGCATGTGGTCCCGCGTCATCTCGGCCACGCTGGCGCGCGAGAGGATGCGCGCCTCCCCCACCCGGCCACCGCCGAGCAGCATCTGCGCAAACCGGATGTAGTCATGCGCGGTGGAGACGGCACAGCCACCGCCGCAATCGAAGCGCGGCTGGGTGAGGCCCATATCCACCTGCTGCGGCCGCTGCGTCGCGGGGTCAATCGGCAACGGCGTCGCATAGCGTGCGCGGTTCACCTCCGGCACCAGGAAGCCGGTATCGACCATCCCGAGTGGGCGGAACACCCGGCTCTCCAGCACCGCGCCCAGGCGCTGCTCCGTCACCTGCTCGACAACAAGGCCGAGCACGTCGTTCGACAGGCTGTAGTCCCAGGTGCTGCCCGGCTGGTGCAGCAGCGGCAGGGAAGCAAGCTTCGCAATCAGCCCCGCCGCGTCATACTCGCGCGAGGCCCCCGAGGATGAGGGCGGATACAGCCGGTGCAGCGCCGTCGTCCCGCGCGCGCCATAAGTGATGCCCGAGGTGTGCCGCGCGAGGTCGATGAGCGTGATGGGCCGCGTCGCCGGCACCAGCCGTTCCGGATTGCCATCCACCGCCACCTGGCGATTGCCAAGCTGCGGGAAGAAGCGCGTGACGGGGTCCCCGATCGCCAGCCGCCCTTCTTCCAGCACCGTCAGCATTGCGACGGCGGTCAGCGGCTTGGTCATGCTGGCGATCGGGAAGATGGCGTCAATCGGCATCGGCCGCGTGCGCGCACCGTCGAGGTGCCCGAAGGCTTCGTAGTAAGCGAGCCGGCCGCGGCGAGCGATCGCCACGACCGCGCCGGGCAATTGCCCGCGCGCGATGTCGGCCTCGATGGTGGTGCGGATGCGGCCCAGCCGCTCGGCGGAAAATCCCAGGCTCTCAGGTGTACCGCGCGGCAGCGGGTCCGCCGCCAGGGCGGGGGTGGCAAGCAGGCCAAGCGCGGCCAGAAGAAGCTTTCTCATGGACCGGTTCCTCGCCGGGCCGCTTGAGCGCCGCCCTTGCGCTGACCCTAGCCCAGCCGATGCTGCCCGCCAGCCCCTCAGGCACTCGCGGTGTCGAGCATGGCGACAGCCTCCGCATCCAGGGTCAGCGCCGCCGCGCGGGCGAGGTCCGCGAGCTGATCCAGCGAGGTTGCACTCGCGATCGGGGCAGCGAGGCCAGGACGCCCCTTGAACCAGGCGAGTGCCACCTGCGCCGGCGTCGCCCCCAACCGCGCGGCGACCGCATCGAGTGCCGCGAGCACGCGCAGCCCCTTGGCATCGAGGTACTTGCCCGCACCGTGCGCCCCGCGCGGGCTTTTGCCGAAATCCGCCTCGCTGCGGTATTTGCCAGTGAGAAATCCCGACGCCAGCGCGTAGTACGGGATCACGCCCACACCTTCCGCGGCGCACAGCGGCAGCAGCTCCGCCTCGATCCCGCGCTCGAGCAGGTTGTAGTGCGGCTGCATCGTCTCGAAGCGCGGCAGTCCATGCGCCGCGGATGCGTCCAGCGCTTCGCGGAAGCGCGCGGCGGTGTAGTTGGAAGCGCCGATAGCGCGCACCTTGCCGGCCTTGATCATGATCTCGAAAGCGCCGAGCACATCGGCATGCGGCGTCACCTCATCATCGCGATGCGCCTGGTACAGATCGATCACATCGGTGCCGAGGCGGGTGAGCGAATCCTCCACCGCCTTGGCCAGCCAGGCGGGGGACAGCCCGCGGCCCTTGCCCGGCATCTCCATGCCCGCCTTGGTCAGGATCACCACGTCATGGCGGCGACCGCGCGCCTTGAGCCACTCGCCCATGATGGTCTCGGACTCACCACCTGTATTGCCGGGCACCCAGTAGGAATAGACATCCGCGGTATCGAGCGCATTCAGCCCCGCATCGACCAGCGCATCGAGCAGCCGGAAGGATTGTGCCTTGTCCACGGTCCAGCCGAAGACATTGCAGCCAAAGCTCACCGGCGGAACCGTGATGCCCGACCGGCCGAGGTTGACCTTGTCCATGCGGCGTTCCCCTGTTCCTGCCGGCGCCGAGCCTAGCCCAAGCCGCGCCATCCGCCATCCTGTGCTGGATCACGGCGCCGGATGCGCCGATCATGCCGCGCGACCGAGGGAGGACACCATGAGCGAGATCGCCGTCACCGATGATGCAGGGCTGCGCACCGTCCGGATCAACCGGCCCGAGAAGAAAAATGCGCTGACGCGCGCGATGTACGTGGCCATGGCCGAGGCCCTGCGGGAGGCCGCCGCGCGCCCTGGCGTCCGCGCGGT